>DXBN01000124.1 GCA_019116505.1 Candidatus Enterococcus avicola
GTGTGTCATTGTTGGTTCTTGATCTGCTGGGTTATCTGATAAGCTTGATGAACCATTTAAAGCTGATGCATAAATAACTGGGAAATCTAATTGATCGTCTTCTGCGCCTAATTCAATAAACAATTCTAACACTTCATCCACAACGTGTTCCGGACGAGCAGAAGGTTTATCAATTTTATTTACAACAACAATCGGAGTCACGCCTTGCTCTAACGCTTTTTTCAATACAAAACGCGTTTGAGGCATCGTACCTTCGTAAGCATCAACGACTAAGATTACTCCGTCAACCATTTTCATGATACGTTCCACTTCACCACCGAAATCCGCGTGTCCTGGAGTATCTAAAATGTTAATACGGGTACCCTTGTATTCAACGGCAGTATTTTTAGCTAAGATTGTAATGCCACGCTCTTGCTCAATCGCGTTTGAATCCATTGATTTGTGTTCTGTTTTACGTTGGTTCAAAACGTTTGATTGATTTAACAATTCATCAACTAAAGTTGTTTTACCGTGGTCAACGTGGGCGATAATCGCTACGTTACGTAGATCTGTTCTATATTTCAATTTATTTTGCTCCTTTTTTCTTTTGGCTTTCCATTCGACAAGCAATTATAACAAAAAAACTTTCTGAAATATAGTGAAAAGTTTTCAATTTGCTATATTTTTTTTAAATTTATGTCCAAGGAAGGTCGATTGATAGCTCTTTTGAAAACGATTTGTACGTTTCTCGTTCTTTTAAACGGTGCTTACGGCGTTCTTCATAACCGGAACAGACAAGTTTTTCTTCCTTAGTCTCAGGTTTGACTTGCGGTAAGACAAAGTCTGCTTCTTCATTCATATATGACGGGACTGCGACAAACGTCATGAAACTAGTTGCGGCTAAATAACGATCCCCAGTTACTAAATCTTCCCCAATTACTTTAACAAAAACTTCCATTGATTTTCGATTGACCCCTGAAATAAAGGTCTCCACACAAACCGAGTGATTCGAATGTAACGGTTTCAAAAAATTGAATTGATCAAGCGATGCGGTCACTGCCCCTCGGCGACAATGGCGACTAACAGAAATTGATGCTGCGTTGTCAACATAAGTCATTAATCGACCACCATATAAAAACCCAAAGGGATTTAAGTCAAACGGCAAAATTCGATGCGTTTGAACGACTTTTGATTCCCGACAAGTTTTGATTTCTTGCATTATTACTCCTCCACTTCTCAAACTATTGTAGTATACAGAACAATCCCTTTTTTGTCGAGAAAAAAGCAAAGGAACACTGGATGCGCTTGATTCCAACATCCACGTCCTTTGCAGTTAATACTTTCTAAAGCGTTGATACCTTGCCTCTAAAAGAGTTGGTATTTCTATTGCTGATAGTTCCTTTAGTTTGAAAATCAAATCACTTTGTAAACGTCTAATAACCGCTTCTTGCGATAACGTTTCGCCTCGGAATGTTTCTAAAATCACCCGATCGACAACTTCTAACTCTTTTAATTCACGAGCCGTAATTTTCATTAAGCCTGCCGCTTCATTGGCACGACTGCCATCTTTCCATAAAATAGAAGCAAAGCCTTCTGGTGATAAAATGGCATAAATTGAATGCTCTAGCATCCAAACTTCATCTCCTAGTGCTAAAGCTAACGCACCACCACTACCACCTTCTCCAATAATGATCGAAATAATCGGTACGCTCAAATCAGACATTTCAAACAAGCTTTGGGCGATTGCTTCCCCTTCGCCACGTTCTTCTGCTCCAATACCACAAAAGGCCCCCGCCGTATTAATAAAAGTAATAACAGGACGCTTAAACTTCTCCGCCTGCTTCATCAAACGCAAAGCTTTACGATAGCCTTCTGGATGAGGAGCACCAAAATTACGACGCAAATTTTCCGGTAAATTACGGCCTTTTTGAATGCCGATAACCGTTACGGGTTTGCCATCAAGCAAAGCTACGCCACCAACAACCGCTTCATCATCTGCATAAAAACGATCTCCGTGAAACTCTTGAAAGTTATCAAAAATCCCTTCAAAATAATCAAGTGCAGTCAAGCGATCTTTTGAGCGAGCAAGTTGAACAATTTCATGTGCACTTCTACTCATAATCTACCCATCCTTTCGCTGTATGCATTTGCACCAATTCAAAAATCCGTTGACGCAATTCCATTCTTGGAACAATTTGATCAACAAAGCCATGT
Source organism: Candidatus Enterococcus avicola (assembly GCA_019116505.1). Taxonomy (GTDB): domain Bacteria; phylum Bacillota; class Bacilli; order Lactobacillales; family Enterococcaceae; genus Enterococcus_I; species Enterococcus_I eurekensis. The sequence goes on from DXBN01000124.1 coordinate 2,194, forward strand.
TCAAGTAGGAATTCAGCTTTTTGAAAGTCTTCTGGTAACTCTTGGCGAATTGTTTGTTCAATAACTCGACGACCGGCAAAACCAATTAGCGCTTGTGGTTCTGCTAAAATAATATCGCCTTCCATTGCAAAACTAGCAGTGACACCACCTGTGGTCGGATCGGTTAAAATCGTTAAATAAAATAAGCCAGCATTACTATGACGTTTGACCGCCGCTGAAATTTTAGCCATTTGCATTAAAGATAAAATTCCTTCTTGCATCCGTGCACCACCTGACGCGGTAAAGATAACAACTGGCAATTTTTTTTCAATCGCTCGTTCGAACAATCGAGTAATTTTTTCGCCGACAATCGTCCCCATACTTCCCATAATAAAATGAGAATCCATAATTGCTAAGGCAATTTTTTCGCCATGAATCATTGCTTCGCCAGTTAAAACGGCCTCATCTAATTTTGTTGCGGCTTTTGCTTTTTCTAGTTTATCTAAATAACCCGGGAAATTTAACGGATCTTTGGTTACAAGCCTCATATCCCATTCATCAAAGCTCTTCTCATCAACTGTTAACTTCAGTCTTTCCCATGCGGTAATCCGAAAGTTATAGCCACAATTAGGACAAACTTTTTCATCACCCATATCTTTACGATATAAAATATGTTTACAACTTGGGCATTTTGCCCACATATCATCTGGAACTTGTGGGCCTTCTGACGGCAAGTTTTTATGAGCCGGTCGAATCGGAATATAGTTTTTTTTCTTTCTAAACAAAGCCATCTAAAGACCTCCTCTTAGTTTTCAGGTGTCCATTCTGGTAAAAATTCTTCTTGTAAAAAGGCTGTGGTGTAATCCCCAGCGACCACGTTTGGATGACTAATTAAGTCCATTTGGAACTCAACATTCGTCGTGATGCCTTCTGTCACAAACTCACTTAATGCCCGTTGCATTTTCATCAAGGCTTCTAAGCGTGTTTCGCCATGAACAATCACTTTAGCAATCATTGAATCGTAGTATGGTGGAATCGTATAACCAGAATACATCGCACTGTCAACTCGCAAACCCATACCGCCACCTGGTAACAATAGATTTTTGATTTTCCCAGGTGAAGGAGCAAAGTTAAAGGCCGGATTTTCAGCATTAATTCGACATTCAATTGCATGCCCACGAATTGCAATATCGGTTTGCTCTAAAGTTAGTTTTTCACCACTTGCAATCTCAAGTTGTTTTTTGACTAAATCAACTCCGGTGACCATCTCAGTAATTGGATGTTCCACTTGAATGCGGGTGTTCATCTCCATGAAATAAAATTCTCCCGATTGATCCATTAAAAATTCAATCGTACCGGCATTGCGATAAGAAACGGCTTTAGCAGCTTTGATTGCTGCAGCACCGATTGCTTGGCGTTTCTCAGTGCTAATCGCAACAGAAGGGGCTTCTTCTAAGACCTTTTGGTTATTCCGTTGCAACGAACAATCGCGCTCACCTAAATGAATAATATGACCGTAATTATCGCCCAAAATCTGAATTTCAATATGACGCGCTGGATAGATAATTTTTTCAATGTACATTTCATCATTACCAAAGGCAGCTTTAGCTTCTTGTTGCGCTGAAGTAAAGTTCGGCGCAAGCGCTTCTTTAGAAGTTACTTTACGAATCCCCTTACCGCCGCCACCCGCTGCTGCTTTTAACATGACAGGATAGCCAATCGCTTCAGCAATCGTTAACGCCTCATCTACAGTTGAAATGGCGCCATCACTGCCTGGAATAACTGGAACACCTGCTTCAATCATTAAACGTCGAGCATTGATTTTATTTCCCATTGCATCAATGGTTTCACTTTTTGGACCAATGAATGTGACATTGATTTCCTCACACATTGCAGCAAATTGACTGTTTTCAGAGAGAAAACCAAAACCTGGATGAATCGCCTCGGCTTTTGTGACAATTGCTGCACTTAATATTTGTTGGACATTTAAATAAGACTCGGCTGCTTTGGCTGGTCCGATACAAATTGCTTCATCGGCTAATTCCGCATGCAGCGCCTCTTTATCCGCTTCTGAATAAACCGCTACAGTTTGAATTCCTAATTCGCGACAAGCACGAATAATTCTTACCGCAATTTCACCGCGGTTTGCAATTAAAATTTTTGAAAACATAGGTCACCTATCCAATCATGAAAGTTAATTCTGCTTCGGCAACTTTCTTGCCATCTACTCGAGCGACACCTTTGCCGATTCCCGCTGAAGATTTTACTTTAATGATTTCAACTTCTAAAATCAACGTGTCTCCTGGTGTAACCTTTTGGCGGAATTTTGCTTTGTCAATCCCACCGAAATAAGCTGTTTTTCCTTTGAATTGTTCTAAAGAAAGTAAGGCCACCGCACCCGCTTGAGCCATTGCTTCAACAATCAAAACTCCCGGCATTACAGGTTCGTGTGGGAAATGTCCTTGAAAAAACGGCTCGTTAATCGTTACATTTTTCTTAGCGATAACTTTTTCGCCATCAACCAACTCTTCTACACGATCGATTAACAGCATCGGGTAACGATGTGGAATAATCTCTTTAATTTGCTGAATATTTAATTGTGTCATTTTTTATCCTTCTTTCACATGGAATAAAGGCTGATTGTATTCAACCACATCCTCATTTTCAACAACAACGGCAACAATTTCACCCGTTACATCACTTGTAATCTCATTCATCACTTTCATCGCTTCGACGATACAAACAACTTCGCCCTTCGTTACACGGTCACCAACCGATTTGAAATTCGGTTGATCGGGTGCTGGTTTTAAATAGACAACACCAACCAATGGCGAGACAATTTCAGTCCCTGCTACGACACTAGCTGCTGGTACGACTTCAGATGCTTTCTCTTGAGCAACTGGCAAAGAAGCTTTTGGCGCTTCAATCACACTTGGTGTAGAAGCTTCAATCGTTGGTTGTGGTACGACTGATACTGTTTGTCCTCTTGAAACATTATTTTTATTTAAATATAGTTCAAACGAACCTTCTTTTAAATTGAATTCAGTTAAATTCGATTCGCTAAATAGCGTTAATAAGTCTTTTAATTCTTGTTGTTCCATTTCGTGCTTACGCCTCCCAACGCTTCATTAAAAGAACGGCATTATGACCACCGAAACCTAATGAATTACTCATTGCGTACGTTAGATCAGCTTCCACACTTTCATTGATCACAACGTTTAAATCAATTGTTTCATCTTGTTCTGTCACATTGATGGTTGGTGGGATAAATTGATGTTGCAACGCTAGAAGCGAGGCAATCGCTTCAATTCCACCTGCAGCGCCTAATAAATGACCCGTCATCGATTTGGTACTACTTACGTATGCTTGACGGTAATCGTCACCTAATCCATATTGAATGGAAGTTGCTTCCGCACTATCATTAGCCGGTGTACTTGTACCATGGGCATTAATATAACTAATTTCTGATGGTTGAACGCCAGCTTCATTCATTGCGAGTTTCATTGCTTTTCCAGCACCTGATCCATCTGGATTTGGCGCAGTCATATGATAAGCATCACAGTTTGCACCGTAACCAACAACCTCACCTAGAATATTCGCTCCACGATCAAGCGCATGATCTAATGATTCCATCACTAAAACACCGGCACCTTCTCCCATTACGAAACCACTACGATTTTTATCAAACGGTGTTGATGCTTTGTTTGGATCGGTTTCTGTTGTTAAAGCTGTCAATGCAGCAAAACCAGCAATTCCGATTTCACAGATCGTCGCTTCTGAACCTCCAGCTAAAATGACATCTGAATAGCCATGTTTAATACTGCGGAAGGCTTCGCCAATTGAATGGGTACCTGAAGCACAAGCTGTCACAATTGTTGTACAAATCCCTTTCGCGCCGACGCGTAAAGCGATATTTCCTGCAACCATATTAACAATCGACATCGGTACAAACATTGGCGAAACTCGATTAGGACCTTTTTCATTCATGCGCGTCACTTGGTCTTGGATTGTTGGCAAGCCACCAATTCCTGAACCTACGATTACGCCAAAACGGTCTTCATCAACTTTTTCACTTGTTAAATCAGCCATTTCAAGTGCCTCTAGAGCAGCATAGATACCATAAATAGAAAACATATCCATCCGTTTTGTATCTTTTTTCTTGAAATATTTTTCTAATGGGAATTCTTTGACTTCACCGGCAACAGAAATACCTGTTGCTTCTGCGTCAAATTTTGTAATGGGACCAATCCCATTCGTTCCATTTTTTAAACTTGCTAAAAAATCTTCCGGTGTGTTTCCGATTGGAGAAGCGACACCATAACCTGTAATTACTACTCGATTCATCATTATACTCTCCTATCTTATCCGTGCATTACCAGTCCACCATCAACATTGACAACTTGACCCGTGATGTAAGAACTTTTTGCTAAGAAAATTGCTGTTTGTGCCACATCTTCTACTGACCCAAAACGTTGCATTGGGATATTTTTTTTGACTTCTTCAATGACTTTTTCACCTAAAACTTCTGTCATATCAGTTTTAATAAAACCAGGAGCAATGGCGTTACATGTAATGCCACGTGGTGCGACTTCACGAGCGACTGATTTGGTAAAACCAACAACTCCCGCTTTACTAGCAGCATAGTTCGCTTGGCCAACATTCCCCATTAAACCTGAAACGCTCGAAAGGTTAACAATCGCTCCTTCACGTTGTTTTAACATTTTCTTTAAAACTTGCTGGGTCATATTAAATGTACCAGTTAAATTGATTTTTAAGACTTGGTCAAATTCATCGGGTTTCATACGCAACATTAATTTGTCGTTCGTAATTCCGGCATTATTAACTAAAATCGTCACCGGACCCAGTTGATCTTCGGTTTCTTTAATCATGCGACTAGCTTGCTCAAAATCTGAAATGTCCCCTGATACGGCGATGCATTTCACACCTAAGTCCGTAATTTCTGCAATCAACGCGTCAGAAATTGCACTACGTCCATTTAAGACAATGTTACTGCCTTCTTTGGCAAAGGCTCTAGCAATTTCTAGTCCAATTCCACGTGTACTACCTGTAATAAAAGCAACTTTATCTTTTAAATCCATACTAGCCTCCTAAGCTAAAGCCTCCAACGTCTCTTCAAATGTCTTCACATCTTCGACACGAGTCACTTTGATTGTTTTATCAATTTTCTTTACAAAACCGGTCAAAACTTTTCCAGGTCCAATCTCAACGATTTGCTCAACACCTAGATTTTTCAACGTTTCGATACTTTCATAAAAACGAACCGGCGACATGACTTGTTTTTCTAGTAAATCTTTAATCTCAGATTGCTCCATCACTTGAGCGGTTGTATTACTAATAACTGGAATCGTCATTTCATTTAATTCAATTTCTGCTAAAATAGCTTTTAATTTTTCAGCAGCTGGCTTTAGCAACGCCGTATGAAAAGGTCCGCTGACATTTAGGGGAATCATACGTTTGGCACCTGCTTCTGTTAAATACGCAACTGCTTGATCTACTGCAGTCACTTCACCACCGATAACAATTTGTTGTGGTGTATTGTAGTTTGCGGGAGAAACAATGCCAACTGCACTTGCTTTTTGACAAGCTTCTTCAATTGTTTCAATCGGTGTATTCATCACAGCCACCATTTTACCTGTACCTTGTGGTGCGGCGTTTGCCATAAAAGAACCACGTTTAGCCACAAGTTTTAGGGCTGTTTCAAAATCAAACACACCACTAGCAACGAGCGCTGAGTATTCACCTAAGCTAAGTCCGGCAACATAATTACATGTTTGGCCTTTTTCTTGTAACAAACGCCAAAAAGCAATACTTACCGTTAGAATTGCCGGCTGGGTATATTCTGTTTGATTTAATTGCTCGTTTTCAGTAAAGCATTGTTGAGCCACATCATAGCCTAGTACTCGACTAGCTTCATCAAAAGTTGCCTTGACAATCGGTTCTCGTTCATATAACTCTTGTCCCATGCCTACATACTGTGCACCTTGTCCACTAAATAAAAAAGCTTTTTTCATGTCAATCTCCTTAATACTTCACAATTTTCATCTCTTGAGGAATTGAAAAATCATCTCAGCGTCTCGCGCTTAATTAAAACAGCAAAGGCTAGGCTTTTAGCCTAGCCTTTTGAATTATGCTTGTTTTTCTACGTATTTAACTAAATCTTCAACTGTCTTAATACCATCTTCTGTTTCGATTTTCACATCAAATTCATCTTCAATTTCATTGATGATTTGGAATAAATCTAAGCTATCTGCTTCTAAATCCTCTTGGATATTTGTTGTTAATTTAATTTCTTCTACATCTTTACCTAATTCTTCTGCAATAATTTCTTGAATTTTTTCAAATGACATTTTAAAATTCCTCCAATATAGTTATATTCATTTTATTTTTTTATTTATGTTCACAAGTTTTAAAGGATCATTAACACAGAAGCCCATGTTAATCCACCACCAAAACCTGAAAGAACCACTTTTTGGTTGTTACCTAAAACAATTGTTTCTGCTTCAACAGCTTCGTGCAATAAAATTGGTATGGTTGCTGAAGAAGTATTGCCATATTTATCCATGTTTTGTAGAAATTTATGTCGTTCAACCTTTAGTTTGCGCGCCATTTTATCTAAAATACGTGAATTTGCTTGATGGAGTAAATAATAATCAATACTCGCATCCTCGTCTCCAATTAACGTTGCTAAACTTTTAGCAACGTCACGTGTTGCAAAGTCGAAAATCTCGCGACCATTCATCTGAAGGCAAGCGGTTTGCTTTGGTAATATTTTGGTGAATGGATTATTTTGACTATTGGCAAAACCCGATGTCAATGCCTGCCCACGCGTCCCATCGGCATGGAGACTTTCTTTTAATAGGTGACGCTGTTCAGAAGCTTCTAGCAAAACCCCACCAGCACCATCGCCAAACAGTACGGCCGTGGAACGATCTTCCCAATCGAGTACTTTGGACATAACTTCACCGCCAATTACCAAACCATTTTTAGATCCAGTGCGAATGAGTTTTTCACCCATTGACAAGGCATAAACAAATCCGGCACAAGCTGCACTAATATCAAAAGCAAAAGCATTGATTGCCCCAATCGCACCTTGTACTAAACAAGCAACAGAAGGTGAATTATAATCCGGTGACATCGTAGCGACAATCACAAAATCAATTGACTCAACATCAATTTGACTCTCTGCCAACAATTGCTGAGCAACTTTAATACATAAATCAGAAGTATTTTCAGTCGTTGCAATGTGTCGGGCCTTTATACCGGTCCGAGAATAAATCCATTCATCACTCGTATCCATTACTTCAGCTAGTTGATCATTCGTAACGATTTGTTCAGGTACGTATCGAGCAGTTGCTGTAATCTTTCCAAAATTCATCATTCATCTACACTCACTTATACTCTTGTAAGAAAATATGAAGGTTATTCAGTGCTCGTAAAAGGGCATCTGATTCATCTTTCTCCATGTTCTGTAAGGTTGCTTCAATCATTTTTCGATGGAAACTTTGGTGAACACGATACAATAGCTTTCCTTTTTTCGTCAATGATAGTTTGACAACCCGTCGATCATCTTCACTTCGAATCCGTTCAACATAATTCTTTTTTACTAATCGATTAATGGCTGTCGTTAATGTCCCAACCGTAATCCCCAAATCTTTAGCGACTTCAGAAGTAGTTTTTTTACGATACATGCCAATCGCTTCAATTGTATGCATTTCTGTAATTGATAAATCATTAAAATGGGATTTTCTTAGTTCTGATTCTTCAATTACTAAAATATCATTAAAAACATCTACTAATAAATCGTTAATTTTTTCAAAATCCGGTCGCATTATCCTAACCCCATCCAATTAGTTTGATTGTCAAATCATTTGACAATCAAACTATAATTTAAATAAGCATGAATTGCAAGCTTATTTTTAGTATTTCTTCGATTTTTCATAATGAAAGCGCTTTTTGATACAGAAATCAGCTAATATTCCTTTTGACTATCAAACTAATTACTTACTTACCATAAGTCTTTTTTAAAATTAAAAACCGTTAAATTTTCAGAAATCACTACTTCACTTTCTTTCTCGAATCCATATGCTTCATAAAAATGAACAGCCGGCTGATTTTTTTCTCCTGTCGAAACAATCATTT
>DXBN01000016.1 GCA_019116505.1 Candidatus Enterococcus avicola
GTCATTTAATACGACATTAAAATCATTTGTTTCGAAGACTCTCTCTACGTTTTCTACTTCGAATGGAACCACTTCTACTTCTTCGACTTGCAAGTTTAATTGATTAAGTGCGGCAACTTCTGGTATAGCAACGAGTAATTGATTATCATACGTCACTTGAGTCGTTAAATTGCTTCCGGTAGCGGTTGTCACAATCCCTACGGTCGGTAATAAAGCCACACTTTCACGATTAAATCCAAGCGAATTATAAACAGTATAAGCATTTTTGACTGGTGCTAGCGGTAAGGCTTTAAGCAGCGCTTGACATTCTTTAATCATCGCCTCGTACTCTTTGTCTGTTTGTTCATAAACTTCTGCAATCGAGCTTCCTGGCAATATATCATGAAATTGATTCAAGAGAACCGCTTTCCACATTCTTTCTAAAGCCGCTTGCGGATAGTTAGCAAAATCATATTGCGTATACAATTTTTCAAGTGTTTGTAATAAGAATTCCATTTGACGATTGTATTTTTTATTTTTACCAATCGATGTTAAGGTTCCTCGGTGGAACTCAAAGTACAACTCACCATACCAAGTTGGTAATTGTTTTTCTTTTGTACTTAATCGTTCAAAGAAATCTTTCGCTCGATTGCCAGTAATTGTTGGCATATCTGGTAAAGGTTTCATTAAGCGTTTTTGATATTCCAACATTTCTCTTGTCGGACCACCACCGCCGTCACCATAACCATAAGCAACCATCACTTCATCATGAACTTTCTTTTGTTGATAACGCTCATACGTCCCTTTAATTGAATACGGATCTAGGAAGCCATTATAAGTTGCGTAATACGGCGTAGGATTATAATGCTCACTAATTGTTGTAATAAAGTGCGTTAAAACTTTTGAACCATCAATTCCTTGCCAGTAAAACGAATCATAAGGAATTTGATTAAATTGGTTCCAAGACAATTTCGTTGTCATAAAGTAAGGTGTATTGGTTTTTTTCAAAATTTGTGGCAAGGCAGCTGAGTAACCAAAAACATCTGGTAACCATAAAATTTTACTGTCGACATCAAATTCTTGTTTTAAGAAACGTTTACCGTACAGCACTTGACGAACGAGTGATTCACCTGAAGTTAGATTACAATCGGCTTCGACCCACATCGCCCCTTCGGCTTCCCAACGGCCTTCTTTAATTTTTTCTTTGATTTTTTCATAAAGCTCTGGGTAATTATCTTTCATAAATTGGTATTGTTGTGGCTGACTATTTAAAAACGTATAATCTGGATATTCATCCATTAATTTGAAGACCGTTTGGAAACTACGCTCGCCTTTTTCAATTGCTTGTTGAACCGTCCATAACCAAGCCAAGTCGATATGTGTATGACCTAAAGCCGTAACTTTTTGTGGTGTTTCATCACTGATTTCATACATCGTTGCTAAAACGGCTTTGGCTGCTGCGATACCGGCATAATACTCTGGTGAATAAGGTTGGCGAAAATCTAAATGATTGACTGCTTCAACCAATTTTTTCTCATAAATGAAAGCATCGCCACCAAATTTAATAATCCCACGCCAAGTATCAAAAATCGTTGCTAAATCATAATACAATTCATAAGTTGGTGGATCGTAAGCAATGATATTAAAGTGTAACGGGAATTTCTTTTCTTCACGACCAGAAAAAACTGGCACGCTAAAGTCAATGATACCCGCTTCTTTAAAGCGCTCTTCTAAGACTACTTCACGGTGGTTCGCGTCTAATCCTTGTAAATATTCTCCATTCAAATAAACTTTCATTTGAGGATTGGTACTATTATCGGACTCTGCGGGATTCGCAAAACCTTCAAAAGCTACTGGCAAATCCTTCCAATCAGCTGGAATTTCAAATTGGCCTTTCACTTCATAATACGTATTTTTTTTACCAAAATAATCACCTTGTTCATAAGGTGTCCAAGTATCCCCTTGCTTTAAAGAAAGATTTTCAATAACCATTCTTTCTTTTACTTTATAACGGTTCACTTTAAAAAAAAGTTTACGAACTCGTTCAAATTCAAATTGTTTATGCGTCATACTAAGACTCCTTTTTTATATTTTATGCTACACTAAATGTAAGCGTTGCCCCAGTTTTTTTCAATATGTTTATTTTTTCTAGTATGTAAAAACTTGAAAAGGTTATCAAAGCAAGTTATCCCTTCATTTAAACTATGTATTTCTTTCAAAAAGGGAAGAGACCCCGGAGTAAGATTGGAAAGGATCTTACTTCCGACGTCTCAAGAAATGAAACACGTTATTTAGTTTTTTGCCCAACGATCATAAGCTGCTTGATACGTTGCTACGTATTCTTCTAAGCCCATTGATTCAATCGTTTTGACATATTTATCCCACTCATCAAGAGAAGCAACACCCGTAATAAACTTCGCTTCCATCTCTTCTGTATAAGTAGAAAGGTCGGTTGCCATCGCGCTGACTTTATCATTTTCTTCTTTTGTTAAGTATAGTAATGGAAAGGCAACTTCAGCAATTGGTTCAATCTTATCTTTTGTTTCTTGGTTCACCCAGTCACGGAAAGATGTGTCTGGTTCTTCATCCACACTTCGACGAATCAATTCTTGGTCAACAACAATATTTGGTGTAGTTAAACCAAAGGCCGGTGTAATTTTTCCACGAGAAGATTCCGTATCATTTAAATCAACTTCTTTTGTAAAGACGCGAACATCTTCACCATCTTTTGTTTTTGCACTTTCCCATAAATAGCCATCTGGACCTTGTTCTAAGAAACGTGCACCTTCAACTGAGTAGAAGTAATCGACCCAACGTAATGAAGCCTCAATCGATGGATTATTTTTTGTCACAGAAAAAGCCCCACGAGTAAGTCTTGGACTACCAGCCACAATTGCTTCTGGTGAAACTTCAGATGTTAACGGTTGGAACATTGGATCGTTTAGAGCGCCTTCTTCCCCACGTCCTGTTGTAAAGTAAGAGAACCAGTCTGGGAAAATACCAAGTTGGTTATTTTGACCCTTGGCTTTTCTCTGATCGTCTGATTGACTGTAGACTTCTTTATCAATCAATCCTTCGCTATATAATTTATTCATGTACTCTAAGAATGCTTTATAATTTTCAGAAACAGGCGTGTACGATACGACACCATCATCTTCTTGAATGCCTTTTATTTTCATACCAAAAGCGCCCATAAACCATAAACGCGTATTATCCATTTTAGAATCTGTTAATGGAATTTCATCTTTTTTACCGTTCCCATTTGGATCTTCATCGCGGAAACGAACAAGTAACTCATAAAATTCATCGGTTGTTTTCGGCAATTCTTTGACACCTAAGTTATCCAACCATTCGCCATTAAACCACATTGGTCCAGCAGGCCAAATCGCTGTGCCACCACGTGCTAACATTGGTAACGAGTAAACATGACCATCTGGTGTCGTAATTGATTTTAAAATCGTTGGATCTTCTTCAACTAATTTAGCGAAGTTCGGCATGATTTCCGGTGTAATGTATTCTTCTAATGGCATCAAAATCCCTTGCGATCCGTAGTCAATTTCCATTGCAGGCGTTAGTGCTGTCGTACCTGCACCATAAATAATATCGCTTAAATCATCTGCAGCAAAAGCTAAATTTAATTTTGTTGGGAAATCAGCATTCGGTGGTGTCACATACGTTGTCTCAATTCCCGTCATATCCATATATTCATTCAGTGTCGGCATGTCTTTCCACTCAGCTAAACCAATCCCGGGTGCCATAATACTTAGAGAAAGTTCTTCCCCCTCAGCAATTATTGGAAATTGTCCTTCTGTATTCAATTTAACCGATGATTCTTTCGGACCACCTGATTCAGCTTTCGTACCACCATTCCCACAGGCAACTAAAACAGTACTAAACAATGCAATCCCTACACCTAATAAAAACTTATTCCGTGATTTCATCAATTGACCTCCAACATGTCTTTTTTATTTTTTAATAATTTTTAATCCGATTGAACCAATCGCTGGTTGTACGATATCTGCGGCAACAATGTGTGTGCCATTTTGAATCGTTAATGCTTTTCCTGTTGCGATATCAATGATTTGATCATTAATCGTCGCTTCTAATTCCTCTAAAGTGAAGATTTCACTAACGGGTGCGTTAATACTTCTAAAAGCATAGTGTGTTTGACCATCTTTATTAAAAGTTAATTTCCAATCATTCGCACGATTTTTTGCAATTGCACGTGTATGATAGATTCCTTCACCATAAACATCAATCCAAGCACCAATTTCCGTTAAGATTGCCGTTTCTTCTTCAGTAAATGTTCCTTGTGGTGTTGGTCCGACTCCTAAAATTAAATTCCCACCTTTACTTACTACATCGATCAATGTTTCAAGTAATTGCTGGCTTGATTTAAATTTATCGCTCGGTACATAGCCCCAGTCATTTCCGATTGGAATATTACTTTCCCAAACTTTTGATGGAATTTCTTCTAAGTCTGGAATTTTGCGTTCGGGTGTCACATAGTTCTCATGACGCCCCCCCATCATCCGATCGACCATAATTAATTCTGGATTCTTTTCACGAGCAATTTCTGCCATGCGATCCATTTGTAAATCTTCTTTACCTTGACCACACCAGCCACCATCTAGCCATAGTAAATCAACATTGCCATAATTATGCGTAATTTCTTTGATTTGCTCATGGACAAAGTTCACATATTTTGCCCAAATCTCCGGGTGCTCTGCTGTATCATAACTTGCACGACGGCCCTTCACTTTACCGTCTTCCAACCAATAGTAAGGTGAATACCAGTCTGCTTTGGAGTAGTAAGCACCAATCCCTAAGCCCTCTTCACGGAAGGCATCAAAGACCTCTTGTAAAATATCGCGGTTTTTAAAGGGACTTAATTTGCCACCAACTTTATATTCACTTTCTAACGTATTGAACATATTAAAGCCGTCATGGTGTTTTGTAGTGAAGATTGCGTATTTAAATCCCGCTTTTTTACAAATTTCAGCCCATTTTTTTGTATCCAAATCAACTGGGTTAAACTCTGAAACTAAATTCCAATAATCTAATTGTAATTGCGTAAAGTCTTCACGAAACTCACGACCTTCTCGCGCCCAAACATCTTCTTCAGATAATTGCCAAGATTCAACAATCCCCGCTTGGGCATAGAGCCCATAATGAAAGATTACCCCTAGCTTTAAATCTTGAAACCATTCTAAACGTTCTTTTAACATTTCTGTTTCCGGATAAATCATTGCATCTTGACTTTGATTGTCTTTTGCAACTTCAATATCTCCACGAATCTCACTCATCAAACAATCCCTCCTCATTTCTTAACTCAAATGTAAGCGTTGTCGGTTTTTTTCGCAATATGTATAAAATTTATAGTGTGTCAAAAATGAAAAGGCTACCATATCAACTTTTCATATTGTAAAACGCATACATAATTTTTTTAACATAGAGATTCTTCCTTTTGAAAAGCAAAAAAACTGTCTCTACCAAGGTAATGTAGGGACAGTTTTTCATGATTGATGTACTTAATCCTTTAAATGAGTCGCTTCAACTAATTTTTGAAAATCTTCAAAAACCTTTGATCTTTCAGTTTTTTCGATTTTTTGCCATTGATCATATAATTCATAGCTTTTTGCATGGTATTTTGGTTTGAGGTCTTCCGTTTCTTTTTCTAACTGCTCAAAGTCATTCGAAAAACGTTCAAATAATTGCTTATTGCCCTTAAACGTTGTCGTTGGCTCCTCTTGGACTCGCGTTTCGATTGCTCTTATTTCATTCAGAACAGCTAAATAATCAGCCACAAAAATGGGCATCGCCGCCGCTTTAAATTCTAACAATCGTTCCACCAAGACCTGATTATACGCATAAGGACGAATCAGCTCTTTATTACGGTACAAGCCATACAAAAATTGCTGCCATAAATCCTCGGGGAAAGTATAGCCACGATCTTTAAGCCATAGCAATTCATCCAGCGCTAAATCAACTTGATTCAATCCTTTTTTGATTTCATTAGCAACCTCTTGGCTAATCCCTAAGTGATCGGCAAAATGAGTAATTCCTAAAGCGATCGTTTCACCAGTCTTTTTTGATTTTAAAATAAACTGATACTTGATGGCTTTCCCGCATTGGCAATGCAAGTGATAACGTTTTAGTTTGCGATTATAATTTTCATCGATATTGACTGTTTCAAAAACCCAGTGCGCATCAATCAAATGATGTTGATTAACAAAAAACGAACTCATTTGGTATTTTTTATGTTTTTCAATTAAGTGCCTTTGCGGTTTTATTAACCGTTGATAAATTTCTTGCCGATTTTTAACCGTCAAAGCTTTACGTCCTTCTAACGGATAGGCTTTTAATTGATAAGTATTTGGATACCATTGTTGGTATAAACTCTTTTGGTCCTTCACGTAACGTTCATCCTTATTTCTTATTTATATAGTAGAAAACTCATACAAAATCTATTCACCTAAAAATTCGGCTGTTGGTCGTAACAATTTCTGAATGAAAAATTGAATCAAAATGCCCATAAAAACAATTGCCAAAAACGGTGCAAAAGAAATACCGACGCCTAGCAAAAATCCTATAAGGGTAAATAAGATATCAAAACTTGTACGTACCACACGAATCGAAAGTTTAAAAATGTTACTTAACGAAAAGACAAGTGCTTCATATGCCCCGCGGCCAAATCCTGCCAATGAATAAAGGGCGATTCCAAGTGCCATCACCAAAAGTCCGCTAATAAAAATCAGAATTTGCATAACCTTAGAATCGATCGAAAATGAAAATTGTGTCAGGAAATCAGTCGTTAAAGCAATAACCAGTGGATTCAAAAGACTCCCCACAAATAATTCTTTTCGATCAATGAAAAAGACAATAACAAGCATCACAGCGCTCACAAGTAGATTCGCTTGCCCCACTGTTATCGTTAACTTCTCGGCAATGCCTATCCATAACATCGTTAACGGATCGCTACCAATATTTCCTACTATCGTTAAATAAATCCCTATTCCCATAATAAAAGAGCCTAGTAAAACCATGACGCTACGCTTCAATGCTTTTTTTATATTCATTCTTATATCCCTTTCTTTACTCATCATGCATTCTATCCTACCATTGCAACAATCGAACGTAATAATCTATGTTATAATTATCATACTAAAATGGAGGTGTTTTTTTGAAATTACTATTTTCTTATCTTAAATGGTTCATCCTTGTTTTTGCCTTAATTCTAGGTGGTTACTTGGCGTATCTCTTTTTAGATTATCAGCGTTTGGAAGATAATTTAGAACTACTTCCAAACAATCATGCGAATAACAGCCAACAAACGGAACAAAAAAACTACAAAATTACCACTTTTAATATTGGTTATGCCGCCTATCCAACCGATTACAGTTTCTTCATGGATGACGGAAAATATTCACGTGCTTTCAGCCAAGAAGACGTTGAAAAAAATCTGACTGCCATTGAAAACCATTTGCTAGAACTAAATTCTGATGCCATTTTCTTACAAGAAGTCGATATAAAAGCGCACCGTTCTTATAAAATCAATCAAGTTGAGCGGTTAACACAAAATTTGCCTGAATATGCTTCTGTCTTCGGTCAAAATTATGACTCCAGCTATCTATTTTACCCTTTTACTAAGCCAATTGGCAAATCAAAATCAGGAATATTAACATTAAGTAAGAGTAATTTTGAAAAAGCGACGCGTTATGCTTTGCCGATTGAAACAAACTTCAATAAATTTTTTGACCTTGATCGTAGTTTTACTGTCAGTCAAACGACTTTTGGTGGTCATCCGGTAAGCTTAATAAATATTCACTCCTCTGCTTTTACAAAAGATAAAAGCATTTTGGAAGACCAAATAAAAAAACTTGCTAGCAAAATGGCTGAAGAAAAAGCAGCTGGTCGTAGCGTGATTGTTGGCGGGGACTTTAATCATGATTTACTCGGAAATAGCCCTGAAGTTTTTGATACCGAACGAAAAGTTGAAACATGGACCCATCCTTTTCCAGAAGAATTATTGCCTCCTGGTTTTTCAATAGCTAAAGGTGATGTAGCCAAAGCTAAGATCCCAAGTGTCCGTGCAAGTAACAAACCTTATGTCAAAGGCGAGAATTTTGTTTCACTCATTGATGGCTTTATCGTCTCAGATGATATCATCGTCGATAGCGTGAACGTTTCCGACCTGGAATTTGCCAACTCGGATCACAATCCCGTAACACTAACTTTCCACTTTGATAAAGGAGCTTAAAAATGGATCTTTTAACAGAACTATCAAACGCTACCAATTCAGAAAAAGCCCAGCAAATGGAAAAATATATGCGCGATCAATTTCCGTTCTTTGGCATTCCCGCCCCTGAACGCAAAAAAATCTTCCAAGCGTATATGAAAACCATCGATTCAATAACAATTGATTGGGACTTTGTAGAAGGTTGCTGGAAAAAAGAGCAACGTGAATGGCAATACATTGCAATTGATTATTTAATTAGACTAAAAAAACAACTAATAATTAGCGATATTCCAAGATTAAAACAATTGATTACTACGAAATCGTGGTGGGATACTGTTGATGGACTAGATGAATTACTCGGGTACCTCGCACTACAAAATCCTGAAGTCGAAAAATTAATGCTCGATTGGAGTCAAGATGAGAACATT
Organism: Candidatus Enterococcus avicola; assembly: GCA_019116505.1. Classification (GTDB taxonomy): domain Bacteria; phylum Bacillota; class Bacilli; order Lactobacillales; family Enterococcaceae; genus Enterococcus_I; species Enterococcus_I eurekensis. Next base: position 8,647 of record DXBN01000016.1, read on the forward strand.
TGGGTCCGCCGTGTCGCAATCAATCATCAACTACTTCGAAAAAATCAAACCAACACGATATTACTCAAGCAAATTCTATGCAACAACTTAAATGATACAGAGTTCTTTATCAACAAAGCCATTGGATGGAGCTTACGTGACTACAGCAAAACCAATCCTGAATGGGTCCGCCAATTTATCCAAACCCATAAAGAGCACATGGCCCCACTAAGCATAAGAGAAGCCTCTAAGTATATTTAGAGGCTATCAATGAAGCGGTAACTGACGAGTAATAAGCAAAAATTCGTTCGAAAGTGTTTTTTACTTTCGAAAAGGATTTAGCTTATTACCGAGTCAGTGCTTCATTTATGCCGTTTAAATGAGAGGCTATTTTAGAAACGTTTAGGTGTAAGAGATAAGCAGGCAATTGATGAAATGTGGGTTTTCATTTCAGCCAAGTGACAGCTTATCTCCGCAACACCTGTTTCTAAAATGCCGTTTAAATGAGAGGCTATAAATGAAGTAATCACTGACGAGTAATAAGCTAGAATTCAGAGGTTATTTTATGAGTTCTACGATATCAAACAAAGAAGCGACTGAGATTTTTTCTTAGTCGCTTCTATTTTTTCAAAGATACGCAGTTTTTTATCGTTAGACTATTCTCAAATCTTGTTTTTTTACAAAAAAAACTGTTAATAAAAAATGAAAAAATTCTAATTAAAAAATCAGTCAAATGGGATGACAGTCGCTCTCTTTTACTATAATATAGTGCTGTTCGCTATCGAATCAGATCACAGTAGCCTAAGGATTAGGCTGCTTTTTTTAGGAGGATTTTAATGAAAAATAAAAATAGTATGAAGTATTTAGCAATTTCGAACTTATTTCTTGTATTTTTAGGTGTTGGATTGGTCATTCCTGTTATCCCACAAATCAAAGAAACGATGAATTTTTCTGGAGCCACAATGGGAATGATGGTTTCAATTTATGCAATTGCGCAATTATTAGCTTCACCACTTACTGGTATTCTTTCCGATAAAGTTGGACGTAAAAAAATTATTGCTGCCGGTATGATTATTTTCTCGATCTCTGAGCTTCTCTTTGGATTAGCTCAAACCAAAAACGGCTTTTTCTTTTCACGTGCTTTAGGTGGTTTTGCGGCGGCTTTAGTTATGCCCGCGGTTACGGCTTATGTCGCAGATATCACTACGATTGATGAACGACCAAAAGCAATGGGTCTCGTCTCTGCCGCTATTAGTGGTGGTTTTATTATTGGACCAGGCGTTGGTGGTTTTATCGCCCATTTTGGGATTCGCGCACCATTCTTTGCTGCTTCACTTGTCGCATTTACCGGCTTTATCGTTGCTCTAATTGTTTTAAAAGAGCCTGAAAAAGCCTTTAATGAAAATATTGAATTACCGAAGAGTTCTATCTGGGCAATTTTGAAAAACCCACTTTTCACATCATTATTTATTATTATTTTAATTTCGTCTTTTGGCTTACAAGCCTTTGAATCCATTTATAGTATTATGGCAACCATCAATTTCAATTTCTCAGTGAATGAAATTGCGATGATCATTACCTTCAGTGGTTCAATTGCTTTAATTTGTCAGATCTTTTTCTTCGATTGGATTGTCTCGCATCTAACCGAAATGGGATTGATACAATTGACTTTCTTCGTCAGTGGTATTTTCATTGCGGTAATTGCTTTTACTGATAGTCATCTCGTAGTTATCTTGTCAACTTTCATTATTTTCTTAGCCTTTGATTTATTCCGACCAGCTGTCACAACTTATTTATCAAAACATGCTGGCGATCAACAAGGAACCATCAATGGTCTAAACTCAACTTTTACAAGTTTTGGGAATATCATCGGACCGATGGCAGCCGGCTCGTTATTTGATATCAATCATTTTTATCCTTATTATGT
>DXBN01000125.1 GCA_019116505.1 Candidatus Enterococcus avicola
GGGGCTAAAAAGAAATTCATTCCGATACCATTGGCAATTGCTGTTAGGATTATAGCACCAATTTTTTTTACTATTTCAATTTGAGGGTTTTGTTTCATTTATTTACATTCATCCTTTCATTTCATGACATCCGAGCTTAGGATATCAGTTTCTTGTCAGAAAAGAAAGAATATCCTTAAAAAATTTGTTATAATGAAATAAATAATTTACTAGGAGGCGCATAATGGCAAAAGATGCAAGTTTTGATGTGGTTTCAGAAATGAATTTGGAAGAAGTAAAAAATGCCATTCAAATGACAACGAAAGAATTAAAAAATCGTTTTGATTTTAAAGGTTCGACTGTTGAGATTACAATGGAAAATAAAAAAATGACGGTCTTAGGCGACGATGATTTTAAAGTCGAACAAATCAAAGATGTGTTATTTGGAAAATTAGTTAAACGCGGGGTTCCAATTAAAAACATCCATTTTGGTGAAACGCAGCATTCGTTAGGTTCAAAAGCGCGTCAAACAGCAGAGTTGATTAGCGGTATCGATCGTGAGAATAGTAAAAAAATTACGACTGCAATTAAAAATTCAAAAATCAAGGTGAAAACACAAATTCAAGAAGATCAAATTCGAGTAACTGGGAAAAATCGTGATGATTTACAAGAAACGATTCAACTTTTACGTAAATTAGATTTACCAATTGAACTACAATTTACCAACTATCGTTAATTTATGAAACACTATGGAGCCATTCGTAGTGTTCTTTTTCTATCATCCGAGGAGGTAAGAATGAAATTTCAACAAGCGACACTCAGTGATTTACCAAGGTTGACTAAAATTATGACCGAAGCGATTGAATTATTAAAAAAACAAGGATCTCCGCAATGGCAAAATGGGCATGGACCAACAGCTGAAAAATTAACCGAAGATATTCAAAAACACCGGACGTATATCCTAAAAACAGCTGATGATGAGATCGCCGGAACCATTGCACTCATTCCAGGGATCGATCCTGCATATACAGCGATAACTGAAGGAAAGTGGCAAGGCGATGCAAAATATTTGGCCTTTCATAAAGTCGCCATTAACCAACAGTTTCGCGGACAAAAAATAGCTGCCAAACTACTAGAAGCAGCCGTTCATGAAGCTATTAATTTGGGGATTCAAGATTTACGAATTGATACACATGAATTAAATCTTGGAATGCAAAAAGTAATCAAAGAGACTGGATTTGATTATTGTGGCGTAGTTCACTTTCCTATACCTGATGGACAACGCTTAGCTTATCAAAAAATTGTTTAAAAAAACGGGATTTCCTAGAAAGGCGATCCCGTTTTTTTCGTATCTATATATGCAACCATCTTTAATGAATGCGTTATCATATCCTTTGTTGTACTCAAAAGATTATGATATAATTAGAGAAAGATTAGAAAAATGGAGGGTATGTTATGAAAAAAAGTCAGACATTACAAAAAGCCCTTTCCTTACTAACGACCGCATTATTAATTTTTGCTTATGTAACACCTGTTTTGGCAACAACCAATGCTGATGTTGCGCAAGCAGAAACGGAGTCTATTGTCTTAGATGAAGCAGTAGCGGAAAACAGTGAGGAAGTCGCATCCATTGAGCCAGTTGAATCACAAGAACCGATTCCTTCTAGCGTACCTGATATCGTGGAAGAATCGGAGCCTCCTATTGTAGATCCTTCAAGTCAAACAGAAATAAATACAACAGAGGAGAGTTTAGAAACCACCGTAGAGTCAACAGAAACCGTTGAATCAACTACTACTGAAACTACAACAACAGAAGAGTCGGGAAATTCATCCGAACCAAGCACGTCCACATCTGAAAGCCCAAATACTAGTACAAGTTCATCAACTGAGGAGTCATCAAGTAGTACGACGGATACATCTCAAACAAGTTCAAGTTCAACGAGCGATTTATCAACTGAATCCTCTGAAGTCGAATCAAGTTCATCAGAAGATTCATCGACTAGTTTATCTGAACAAACAACAGATAGCGAAGCGGATGACTCAGAAAGTAGTTCAGAAAGTTCTCAGACTTTAGAAGGAAGTGGCAGTCAATCATCCAATGAAGAAAGCCAGAAAGAACCGTCCAAAGAAACGCAATCACAACATCTAGGCCATACTTTACCACAAGGATCATTTCCTTCAGTTGGGACGGTCTTAGATGCACAATTAGCCTCTCAGAACTTTATTGAGTCAAATTTAAATGGTTTTGAGTTACCAATGTTAAAGAGCTACCAAAATAAACAAGACGCAGCAATTGTTTACGCTGCTTTGAGTCATCTAAACAAGCCTTATGATGTAGCAGGAAAAGGACCAGAATCTTTTAACAATCTAAATTTCCCACGCTATTTGTATCATGAACTTTTTAGTGTGGAGCTATCCGAAAGCTTTGATGAACTCATCCAATTTGGAGCAAAAACAGAAGTCAATAAAGTCCGTCCGGGTGATTTGCTTGTGTGGGAAAAAGAGCAAAAAGTAGCCATTTATTTGGGACAAAATAAGTTTATTATGGCTGACGATACATTAAGTAAAGAACAAGCCCGAAACAAAGAACTTCTGCCTGAAATTAAGACAGAGGATCAAGAAGCGATTCCTGGTGTTCGGATTTTCACTTTACATTTAGATGCTCTCGAAGAAGAATTACCCGAAGAACAAGACTTACTGACGCGCTATGATTTTATTCGTACACCTGATTTTAGTGTTAATCGACCAAGCAATTGGGAATTAAATAGCTATGGTCAAAAGCAATTAGACCTTTATCCAGTAACTTTTGATTTTCAAGAGAATCCACAAACCAGCGCATTTATTGAATCAATTGGTGAATACGCTCGAGACTTAGGTTTAAAGTATGATGTCTTTGCTTCTGTTTTGATTGCTCAAGGGATTTTAGAAAGTGGTTCGGGTTCGAGCGGCCTATCAAGAGCGCCTTATTACAATGTTTTCGGGATTAAAGGCAGCTCAGGTGGCGCCTCCGTTCAATTACCGACAATGGAGGACAATGGAAAAGGGGAGTTATACGGCATTAATGCCGCCTTTCGAGTTTATCCAAGTTACGAGAAATCACTTGAAGATTATGTCTCTTTGATTCGTTCAGGGATTTCGGGAAATAAAAACTTTTATCGTCAAGTATGGCGTTCAGAAGCGCAGAACTACTTAAAAGCGACACGGGAATTAACGGGGAAATATGCAACTGATACCCATTACAACAATAAGCTCAATTCAATTATTGCGGCTTATAACTTAACCCGTTTTGATAAACCTAGAGCAACTCTCAGCAATGAAATGATGAGTTTTCATCAGATTCCTGCCGTCTATCGAGAGAAGATTCGATTCCCAGAGTATAATGGCCAAAATTATAACACCTCAGGTTCATATGGATCTGACCAATGTACTTGGTATGTCTTTAACCGCGTGAAGCAATTAGGAGGTAGCGTTGGTGATTTTATGGGAAATGGTGCGGATTGGCGTGATACTGGTGATCGTGAGGGCTATGTTACTTCCGGCGTTCCTAGAGTGGGGTATGTCGTTAGCTTCAAACAAGGTGTTGCAGGCTATCACCCATTATACGGACATGTTGCCTTCGTTGAGGCTGTCAGCGATGATGGGATTTTAATTTCAGAAGGAGATGCTTCTTACATTAATTATCGTGTGATTCCAAATGAAATTGCTCTTTCAAGTGGTGTTGGATATGTTGCCCCTAAATAAGCGAAAAAAAGAGGATTGAATCTTCATAGAACTATTGATAATATAGTCATGAAGGATGGTGCACAATGAAAAAACGTTTACGCAAAAAGAAAATTTATAAAAAATATATTCAAGATATTTTTAAGGGCTACGAAAGCATGTTAGAAAATCCTGAATTGAAAGAATTAGAATTTAGTTACTTAAAAGAGACGACAGTTTTAAAACGTGATGAGAATCAACAGATTCGCTTCAGAACTTTTGATCAAGAATAATATAAAAAGAGATTGGTTGTTTTATTCGAAAAGAAGAGCAACCAGTCCCTTTTTTTATAAAAAAAATGATACACTAGAGATAGAAAAACGTTAAGGAGGAGATAAGATGGACACAGAAAAAGAGCAAACGGTAACCGATTCAACTGAAAAGGTACAAGATTTATCTTTTGATGATATAAAAAGGGTTGCCGCCGATAATATTAGCGCTTTGCTTAAAGACCTGCAAGATTTTGAAACAGCGATTAAAGAAGAAAATATTCAAGATATTTATCGAATTTATAATGGACGTTTAAACAAAGAATTGCGCCAAAATTCTAATCAAAATCATGAGATTGATGAATTGTTAGCTAGTAAAATTCACGAGAGTCTGATTAATGTGTTTCCCTTTATGCATCAAACGAAAAAAGAGGATGCGACAATTTTCTATTATCAAATTGATCAATATTATCGTCAAAGACCTACTGTGTATCTCGATTCTAGTATTCCTGAACTTTATATTTTGCCAAATGTCTTAGAGGAATGGCGCAATCCCCAAACGACTTCTAAAGAGGAAATTGCTGCCTTAGAAGTTAAAATGGATGAAATTGAAGCTAAAAAAATAAACGCTAAAATTGCAATTGATCAACTGGATGCAAAGCTTCATGAATTGAAAACAGAACAAAACAATATTGAGCAAAATAAAGGTTTCTTTAATCGTGGAAAAGTGGATGAGGATTTGGAAGCCATCCATATTAAACAAAAACAATTACAAGAGCAACGCTTAAAATGGTTGCCTTATTTGACAACCGATAATTCTCAAGTCCATTTAGAAAAAGAGGCACTTTTACGCGAATATGAAGATAAACGTCTGCAAAGAGCAATCATTACTAAAGAGCTAAGACTGATTAACAAACATTTTGGTTCAGTTGAGCAGATGGTAGAAAAAATTGATGCGTTTTTAGTCGGTTACTTAGCTGGTGAAGGGGTTGAGTCCAATGGAAGATAAAGACTTACAAACAAGCACAACCAATTATTCAGATCCGTATTTAACAACAAAAGAAAATTACAAATTAGAAATTGACACGTGGATTAGCGATGCGGAAGCAGAGCTAGCGGATTTATACTTGCGGAAAAAAATCTTAGAAGCTGATTTCTCAACGTTGTTAGAGCAATATAAGTGTTATATTTTAGCGGATGAAAAGATTTCCACAATTGCCAAGACAAATTTAATTACTTATTTTTCGTATGATTTACTAAAACCATTTAAATCCGTTGGTCTGGAACAAACAGAGCACTATAACACGTGGGAAACAAGACACTTTTATACCGCATACCAACTCGATGAACAAAAAAATCTCGTTTTTTATTTTAAACTGAAAGTCGTTGATGAACGTTTTGTCGTTGACTATTTACCTTTCATTACCTTGAACGTTGCGGAAATGACGGTCAAAATTAATGATAAACACGTTCGAACATTGATTTCTTTGTGGTATTCCGATAAGTTTCTGTCCCGTAGCCAATTGTCTTTATTTAACCAAGATATCAATGAGTTATTGAAATATTTTAAATCATGCGGTTTTGAAGTGTTACCAAGCTTATTAGATAATACGCAAGCTTTATCCTTACGTGTTGTCAGTAATTTCCCTGTTAGTCAAACAACGCTAGATCGAATTTTTATTACAGCAATGGAGAACGAAGAATACGATTTTAAATTGCTTGGAGAAGAAACGTATCAAGTATTGTTAAATCAAGAACAAAATATGATTATTTACCGGCAAGCTGAGCAAACGGAGCTTTTTATTGATTCCAATAATCGTCGTCGTTCGATTTTAGATTTTGCGACAAGTTATCCATTCTTAGTGCCGTTATTTGTTAAAGGAAATACCTAGATGTCTGAAGATAATTTGCAAGAAGAGATTGATTTTTGGGACGATTTTGCACTCGAATATACCCAGATTCAAAATGAATCGGCACTCAATATTGTATCGGATGTCGGTAATTACTTAGCCAAGCAAATACCGATGAAGACCGAGACGTTAGTGGATTTGGCCGGAGGCAGTGGTAAGTTTTTGCCTGTATTATATCCGCTAACATCGAACTATTTATTAGTTGATTTTTCGAAAGAAATGATTGCACTGGCTCAAAAAAAATATCCAATAGAAAAAAATGGTTTTATAATAAGTGAACAAAATCGATTTTTAGCCCAATCCGCCAGTCAGACGTACGATATTTTGTTTTCAGCAATGAATCCAGCAATTCGAACAAAAAAGGATTTAAATGAAATCATCCGTGTGACGAAACAAAAAGTTTATCTGTTAAGAGTTATCCAAGAGGAGGACGCGCTATTTGGTCCTTTCGAAGAGCCGAGTCAAGATTGGGATCTGATGGCGCAGTATAAAAATTGGCTAGATTTGCCTTATCAAAGTCATTTTTTTACCTATCAACTGGAGGAAGTTATTACTAAAGTTTTTTTTGAGGCTTATTTCGAGGATGATTTGTCACCTAAAATACTCGAAATGGCAGTAGAAAAATTTTTCTCAACCAAAACAATAGCGATTAATCGAAAAACCATCACTTTTGAATTGTTAAGTATTAATGTAAATAGCTGAAAGGAGGGGCGTACATGAAAATTACTCAACTATTAACTAAAAATCAAGAAGTCCAATTCATGGTGTTTGAATACTTGCTTTACCATGACGTCCCGATTTCGTTAAAAGAGCTTGAACAAGCAATTCATGTTTCTTTACCTACGCTACAAAAAGAATTGTTAAGTTTACAAGTTGAATTAACGTCATATGATCAACAGGCAAAACTCGTGCGTGATCAAAATGATTTTTATGAGCTAAAGTTACCGAATCATTTTTCAGTGAAAGATTTTTTGACCAACTATTTACAGAAATCATTAGATTATCAGCTTTTTTTATCAGTATTTTATCAAAAAAATATTTCGATTACGAAAATGATAATGGATTTACAAGTCAGTGAATCTTCCATTTTTCGTCGTTTTAAAGCGATTAATCAACTTTTAGCCGAATTTGATGTACAAATAAAAAATAAAAACATTATTGGTTCCGAAAAACAAATTCGCTATTTCTTTTTTCATTTTTTTTGGCATAGTCATTCTTATCAATATATTCAACAAAATTTTGATAAAAAGAATAGCCAACATTTGATTCAAATTATTGAAGCGCTTTTTGAACGTAAATTTACATCTAGGGAATTTTGGAAGTTAGTTGTTTGGTTTAATATTATGGAGCATCGCTTTGATTATCACGAAGACCAAGTCCAAGAGTTCCCAACGGATTTTTTACAGCTATTAGAAGAAGATTTGATGTTTCAAAAATTGAAAAACATTTTAGCGCGTTTTTTAAGCCGCTTTGCGTATCAATCCTTTGAAGATGAAACCATTTATCTTTATTTATTTTTGCTTTCAGAAGGGATTTATGTTCCTCAAGCAAAAGAATCGAGTTTAATTAAAAATATTTATGAATCAAGCCAACTCGTACAGCAACAAATTTTAGGTGAGAACCGTATGACAGATAAAGGAGAAGAATTTCTCTTTATCTTACATTGTACGGCCACTTTTTATCGCGGAAGTTTTGAAGAGGAAATGATGTTGTCTCGACATTACGCCTTATCGGACATTTCACCTGAAAGATTAGATAAATGTATGTCGATTGTTGAAAAGCGTCTTGCTCGTCATCTGACAAACACACAGTGGAAGATTCTCGACTTTCACTACGGCTTGATTTATGATATGTTTCATAAACAAGAAAAAAAACAACAAAGAATCGGAATTGTGATGGAAGCAAATCTGGAATCAGAATACTATTTAAGTCATTTGAAAAAAAGTCTACAAACGTATGATAACATCCATGTAGAAGAGGCGATTGAAGGGGTCTATTATCATCTATTATTGGTTAATGAATTCGTCGATGTTAAACTATATACTTGGGAAACATCGATGATTATTACCGAGCGCTATACACCGCATGAAATTAGACGAGTGAAAGAGTTATTAATCAAGAATAAGGCAATTGAAGGAGAATGACTGTGAGAGTATTGATAATAGGCGGCTCCCATGGGGGAATTGCAACTGCAAGCCATTTAAAAAAAATTAATCCTTCCGTGGAAGTGATTATTATTGAACAATCGAGTGTGGTTGGCTATATCGGAAGTAGTTTAAATTTATATTTAGAAAAATATGTCGAGCATTTGGAAGACTGCCGGACAACGAGTCCTAGTGAACTACTCACGATGGGAATTAACGTGATGATTAATACCAGAGTGACCAAAGTCGTGCCTGATAAAAAACAAATTGAAATCGTGATGAAAGATGAAGCAGTTGTCATTAAAGACGTTCTTAGCTATGACTATTTAGTTCTAGCAATGGGATCTAGCCAATATCAGACAAGTTTTTCAGAGGAAGCACAGTCCAAGATTACCAATTATAAAAGTCTTCCCCAGGCTAAGGCGGCAGCTGAAACGTTAGAAAATTGTCAGAAAGTCGTGATTATTGGTGCTGGATTAATTGGTTTTGAATTAGCCGAATCTCTAAGTCGCTTAAATAAGCAAGTGATTTTACTTGATCGTATGAACCGCAGTCTCTTTCGTTACTTTGATGATGAGATTACTTCGATTTTATTAAAGGAATTACCAGAAAATGTTGAACTGTATTTAAATAGTAACGTTCAAAAAATTGAAGTTGATGCTAATCGAAAATTCAAACAAGTTGTGATTAATCGTGATACGGTCATTACCGGTGATGCGTTAATCTATGCGATCAATCCACGACCAAATATCGAGTTAATTGCGGATTTAATTGACTTAAATCACGATGGTACGATTAAGACGAATGAATACATGCAAACTTCTGACCCGGCGATTTATGCTGTGGGGGATTTAGTCTCGGTTTGTTTCAGCCAAACAAATACTTCTAGTTATATCCCGCTCGTAACAAATGCCTATCGTACCGGTATTATCGCTGCTACGAATATTTTATTAGATGTCAAAATTCCTTTTCCAACCGTTCAACGGACCGTCGTTAGCCAATTGTTTTCACATTACTTAGGTAGTACAGGGATTAATGAGAGTGAGGCACCGTACTTTGGTTTTGATGTTCTTAGCGTATCCAAGACCTATCGACAGTCATCCCTTATCCAATCGGATCCCTATTTTGAAATTACTTTAAAATTTGTTTTTGAACGAAACACGAAAGAGTTGCTCGGTGCTCAGTTACTAGCAAATCATGAATCGACGCTTGAATTAATTAACACGTTATCAGCTTTAGTCACAAAGCATACGACACTCGATCAAATTTTAACGATGGATTTTTACTTTAATCCCAAGTTCTCAAATCCACTGCATTTCTTTAATGATTTGGCTTTAGAGGGTATTTTAAAACTAAATAAATAAACAAAAGAGCAAAATGTCAAAGATTTTGCTCTTTTTTGCTGTTTTTATTGATTTTCTTTTCATTTTTTAATAAAAGTGATTGATATTTTTCAGAAAATAACATACACTGTTCGAGAGAATGAGAATCATTCTCAATAGAGGAAGGAAGGAGTCTCATATGAAAAGAAGCTATCTTGTCCTTTTGTTATTTGTATTGACGATAATTTCATTGTTTGTCGGTGTCCATAGTGTATCTCTTGCTGGACTACTTACGGGAGATAAAGTTCAACAGATGTTATTTCTGAAAACCAGAATTCCGCGTACCGTTAGTTTAATTTTAGCTGGGGGAATGATTAGTGTCAGCGGCAAGATTATGCAACATTTAATGCAAAATAAATTTGTGTCTGCAGGTACAATTGGTATGATGGATAGCGCCCAATTTGGTATTTTGTTGGTTATGTTGTTCTTTCCAAATAGTTCGATTTTAGGCCGTTCGACGGCGGCGTTCATCTTTTCATATATAGGTGTCCTTTTGTTTTTAAACTTAAGTAAGATTTTGCCTAAAGGAGACCCAATGATTTTGCCGCTAACAGGCGTGATGTTTGGAAATATTATTGGTGCAATCGCCACTTTTTTTGCGTATCAATTTCAATTAGTTCAAAATGTTTCTTCTTGGTTACAAGGAAATTTTGCGACAGTGATGCAAGGCGAATATGAGTTAATCTATTTAACCATTCCTGTTTTTATTATTTTATATTTATTGGGTTATCAGATTACAATTGCCGGACTTGGTTCGGAATTAGCAACAAATCTTGGTCTGAACCATCAACGTCTTCAATGGATTGTCTTTGCCCTGGTAGCACTAGGTAGTAGCTCCGTTTTAATTATGGTCGGTAATATTCCGTTTTTAGGAGTAGTTGTACCAAACCTAGTCTCATTATTCTTTGGAGATCATTTAAAGAATACGATGGGATTGACGGCTATCCTAGGAAGTATTTTCTTAATTATCTGTGATATTTTAGCCCGTGTAATCATCGCACCATATGAAATTCCTGTCAGCGTCGTTGTCGGCGTAATCGGTGGAGCCTTATTTTTACTATTACTAACAAGGAGGAAGATTCGATGAGACAAACATCCTATCGCGTTAAAATCCTTAGTTTAGTTGTTCTTTGTATTTTTTTTATCGGACTTTACTTAACGTATCAAACGTACGGAAATTGGAGTTTTTCTTTTGCCATACGTGGAAAAAAGGTTCTAGCTTTTATATTAGTTGCCTTAGCCACTTCCGTCAGTACGATTTCGTTTCAAACGTTGACGCGTAATCAATTTTTGACACCTGGAATTTTAGGCTTAGATAATTTCTATATTTTAATTCAAACACTGCTTTTCTTCTTTGTCGGTGGGGTTCAAATGCTGGCTCAAGAATCAATTTGGATGTTTTTAGCCAATATTTTATTAATGACTATTTTTAGTGTCATTTTTCTACTGTACTTTATGGAAAAAGCTACCGGAAACTTATTCTTATTACTGATGGTTGGAATGGTTTCAGGAACAATGTTTTCGAGTTTAAGTACCTTTTTACAAGTTTTAATGGATCCAAATGAATATGATTTGTTACAAGGCAAGCTCTTTGCTAGTTTTAGTAACGTCAATAGTAATCATTTGATTATTGCGACGTTGATTATTTTATTAGCAGTTGGCTATTTGTGGTATGTCGCACCAGAACTAAATGTTTTATTATTAGGAAATGACCCAGCGATTAATCTAGGAGTTTCCCTACATCAATTTCAAAAGAAGGCACTGATTGCGATTGTTTTATTAACAGGTGTCGCAACTGCTCTAGTCGGGCCTACAATTTTCTTAGGTTTTATCGTAGCCACGATTAGCTATCGTATTTTTAATACGTATCGCCACCATCAATTGTTCCTCGGTAGCTTTTTAATAGGAGTGACCTTATTAATTTGTGGACAGTTTTTAGTCGAACAAGTTTTTAAATGGAATACAACAATTAGTGTGGTTATCCAGTTTATTGGAGGCATCTTCTTTGTAGGAAAGATTATTGCAGAAAGGAAAAAAGCATGATCAAAGCAGAAAATATCTCGAAAAAATATGAGGAAAAAGCCATTTTAGAGGCAATTGATATTGAATTACCAAAAGAGCAGTTAATTGCTTTTATTGGTCCAAATGGCGCAGGAAAGAGCACATTCTTATCGCTGATTAGTCGCTTACAATCCCAATCATCGGGTGATATTTATTTAGATCACGAAGAAATCCGTAATTGGAAATCAAAAGACTTGGCCAAGAAATTAGCCATTTTAAAACAAAGTAATGGTGTGCAATTAAATATTTCTGTTTATGATCTCGTTTCTTTTGGTCGTTTCCCATATAACCGCGGGAAATTAACTACTGAAGATCATGAGATTGTCCAAATTGCTTTAGAACAAATGGAATTAGTCGCATTTAAAGATTCTTCCATCCATGAATTATCAGGTGGACAATTGCAACGCGTCTATATTGCGATGATTTTAGCTCAAGACACTGATTATATTTTATTAGACGAACCATTGAATAATTTAGATTTAAATCATGCCAATCAAATGATGCACTTACTAAAAAAACTAGTAAAAGAGCACAAGAAAACCGTAGTCATTGTCTTACATGATATTAATTTTGCAGCAGGTTTCGCTGATTATATTGTCGCCATGAAAGATGGGAAAATTTTCTCTCAAGGTGAGACCGATATTGTGATTCAACCAGAAGTTTTAAATCGTTTATTCGGAATGAATGTTAAAGTTTGCGAAGTGGAAGGCAAACGCTTTTGTATGTATTTTCATTAAAAATTATGAGAAAAATTAGGAGGGAAATTTATGAAAAAAATCATTTTAAGCAGTTTAATTATTTTTACGTTAGGTTTAGCCGCATGTGGGAACACTGGTACTGAAAGTACGGACGGTAGCGAGGGTAATCATTCTTCGGAAGTCGCGCAAAAGGATATAACCATTACCGATGCTAACGGAGAGATTACAGTACCTTATCAACCAAAAAAAGTGGTTGTTTTTGATAATAGTGCGTTAGATACGTTAAATACGCTTGGCTTAGGCGATGTTGTAGTCGGTGCACCAACAAGCAATTTACCAAGCTTTTTATCTGATTTTAAATCAATCGAATCAGCCGGTGGGATTAAAGAGCCTGATCTTGAAAAAATTAACCAAATGCAACCAGACTTAATTATTATTTCCGGACGCCAACGTGATTTCTTACCTGATTTAGAAAAAATTGCTCCAACGATTTTCTTTGAAGTTGATAGTACAGACACGTGGAACTCGATTCAACACAACGCTTTAGCGATTGGTCAAATTTTTGGAAAAGAAGCCCAAGCCCAAACAGCCTTAGATGAATTAGCGACAACAATTTCAGCTACAAAAGAAAAAGCTGAAGCAAGCGAGGAGCTTGCTTTAGTCGTGTTAATGAACGAAGGCGAATTGTCCGCTTATGGTAATGGTTCACGCTTCTCAATTGTTCATAATACTTTTGGTTTTAAACAAGCGGATGAAGCGATTGAAGCATCAACACATGGCCAAAATATTTCTTATGAATATATTTTACAAAAAAATCCGGATGTGATTTTCGTCGTTGACCGCACGAAAGCCGTTGGTGGGGATCAAACAGAAACTTCTTTAGCCGACAATGATTTAGTTAAAGATACGAATGCTGGCAAAAATGGCAAAGTGATTGTTTTAAATTCCGAAGTTTGGTACTTAGCCGGTTCAGGATTAGAGTCGCTAAAAATCATGCTAGATGATGTCAATCAAGCGTTGAAGTAAGCAAAAGAAAATAATCTTTAGAGCAATTACTGCATCTAAAGGTTATTTTCTTTTGCTTTTTTACTTTACCTGATGGAGTACTTTAGGTATAATTACTTTGACAGATGAAGTAATTATTAGAAAGAGGGCTAAAGATGATATCTAGCGATAGTATTCGTGGTTATAACGATACCATTATTCTTTCTTTATTAATGAATGGCGACTCTTATGGTTATGAAATATCCAAAAAAATCCGTGAGGGCACACAAGAAATTTACATTATTAAAGAAACAACGCTATATTCCACTTTTACTCGTTTAGAAAAACAAGGTTACTTAACCTCTTATCCCGGTAATCAAACACATGGGAAAAAACGGACCTATTATTCGATTAGTCCGTTAGGTAAATCTTATTTAGAAACGAAAAAGCAGGAATGGGAGCAGACGAAAAAAGTCGTCGATTATTTTTTAGAGGAGAGTGTAAAAAATGAAAATAATTAAAGATTATATTGAAGTTTTATTTCTTCAAGTGCCAGTAACAGCAGAAACATTAAAAGTAAAAGAAGATTTGTTAAATACCGCCGAAGATCATTTTGAAGGCTTAATTGCAGAAGGTGTTTCAGAAAAAGAAGCCATCGGGATTGTTATTAGTGAATTTGGTTCAATTGATGATATTTTGATGGAACTTGAACTTGATAAAGTCCAATTAGACGCAGAAGAGCCAATCGAACAAGCAGCTGGTTTTTTATCATTAGATGAAGTAACAGAGCATTGGAGCGAACTTAGAAGCCATATCACTTCAATGGGAATTGGCTTAAGTATTATTGTCTTTGGCTTTGCTTGCTTACCATTTTTAGAATATGGTTATGGTGGGATTTTAACGACCGTAACACTCTTGTTTATTTTCTTTTTATGGGGGACTGGTTTTTTAATTTTTGCCATTCATCTTTTAGACTATCGTAAGCAAATAAGACAATTGAAAGATTATAGTATCTCAGAAGAAGTCTTCACTTTTACCGAGTTACAAATGGAACGCTATCGTAAAAGTTATCATGTTGGCCTTACTTTAGGCTTCCTGGCTTTCTTATTTTCGTTACCAATCTTATTTATTTTGTCCAGTTGGTTTATTTCAACATTGGGAATCTTCTTTTTCTTCCTATTATTTGGCGCAGGTAGTTTTCTGGTTTGCTATGTGTCCTTAATCCAAAATGGGTTCAAACGAATTATTAACATGTATACGAAAAAAGAAAAGCGTCGACGCCGTATGATAAAAAAAGGACCTGTAACTTTCAATGAAGATCTATTTTGGGTAAGTGTCGTGATTATTTACTTTGCTTTTTCCTTTATGTTTAGTGCCTGGTTATATAGCTGGTTGATCTTCTTAGTTGGCTTTGTCGTAAGCGAATTGATTAAAAGTAAGCACTCACGCCAGCAAGCGATGGAAAATGAAATGTTTTGAATTCAGAAGAATACCCATAAAAAATAAGCATGTAAGACAGAGCGTCCCTATTAGATGTGCTCTGTCTTGTATGTTTATTTTTTCCAATTTTCAAATGAAAGTGGTACACTTATGACAACACCCATCAATCATTTAAGTAAATTCATAAAAAAGTCATCCTTCTTTTATGGTAAAGCCACAAATCGATTTGACTTGTGGATTCATTTTTTGATATATTAATTAGGTGATATAAAATCGAATAAAAAAATGGTTGAGCTATTTGCTTCAAGGATCGTATTCTTCAAGGGGTGAGAAGAATTTATTTGGAGTAGCTATTGAACTTTTAGAGCATACTTCTGATTGAAGTATGCTCTTTTTACTTTTGAAAGGAGGGGACATCAGATGAAAGAAGCACTTGAACGTATCCGCTTAGCTGAAGAAAAAAACGAACAAGCACATAAGCAATTATTAGAAGATATCGATCAATACCAAAGAGAGAAGCAAAATGAATTACAAGAGCAACAGAACAAGAACAAGCAATTAAGAAAGGACGCACTTTACGAGTTAGAATCTGGCTTAATGCAGCAAGAAGAAACACTTGCGAGTCAATTACAAGTTGAGGCGCAGTTGATTGATGCAAAAAATGAAGAAATTTATGCGCGTCAAAAAAATGAAATGGTCCAACAAATCATTAAAGAAATGAGGGGAGATTATGGCTGTTAGTCGTCTAACAAAAATGACGCTCCTTGCGGAAAGAAATCAGCATGATGCAATTTTACAAAGCTTACAGAGTATTCAAAACATTGAAATCGAGGATATTTTTCAATCTGATGAAAATGAGCAATGGTTAGCAACCTACTTTCCAGAAATAGAAGAAATCGATCAAGCGACGATTAGCGAGTACACTCAATGGCTGACACAAATTGATCAAGGCATCACTTTTATTCGAAATCACGGTTCATCTACAAAAAAAATTAAAGAGTTACCCCGTAAAAATTATTCACTTCAAGGGTTAGAGGCTGGATTCAATGAAGAAGCTTTAATTAGTTTGTTAAAACAAATTCAACGACTCAAACAAGAATGGCAAAAAAATGAGCAGGAAGAACAGTATTGGCAACAGGTAGAAGAATGGGCAACACAGTGGTATCAATTTGATGTAGCACCAGACTATACACTTGATTCAATTGCCATTCAGTTAGCGAAAGTTGAGGCGAATGCTTGGGAGACTGTTCGTGCCTATCTAACAAATGAAAAAGACATCTATTTTGAAGTCAACCACAATAGCGAAAAAGAAGTTAAATTTAGTTATGCTGTTTTAAAAGAAAAAACTTCAATGGTTCAAAATGCATTAATTGCTTTAGGTGTTTCATTTGAGCAATTACCTTATGAAGAAACAACAACAGAACTTTTAGCAAAATCGAAAAAAGCTTTAAGGAAATGTGTTGAAACAACTAAAAAATTGACCATTGAAATTGGCTACTTAAAAGACCAAGTGTCGATTCTACAATTTAATGAAGAAATTATCTTAGCTCGCCTAACACGTGAACAGGCCAAGGAAAAACTCGTATTAGCGAAACACTTAGTCGTTATTCGTGCATGGGTAAATCAAGATGATCAAAAGAAAATTGTTACTTTTTTACAAAAACAATTTGACAATGCGTTATTCTTCTCTTTTGAAGAGCCGACAAAAACACAAATTGCAACGAATCAAGTCCCTACGAAAATGAAAAATAATCGTTTTGTAGCACCGTTTGAAATATTAACTGGAATGTACTCAGTTCCTAAATATGAAGAAATTGATCCAACACCTTGGATGGCGCCGTTTTATCTAGTCTTTTTTGGAATGATGGTCGCCGATTTGGGCTATGGATTTTTAACTTTTCTTTTTACAACTTTGGCCTTAAAATTCCTTATTTTACCAAAAGGTATGAAAAAATTCGTTGAGCTGTTCCAAATTCTATCCATTTCAATTATGGTTTGGGGTGGGATTTATGGTAGTCTTTTCGGAGTTGAAATGCCGTTTCAACTTTTAGCACCGACGGAAGACTTTATGACAATCTTTGCTTTATCCGTCATTTTTGGTGGGATTCAAATTTATACAGGTCTTTTCCTAGCGGCCAAAGAAAATATCAAGAAAAAAGATTATCTAAGTGCGATCAGTCAAGGATTTTCTTGGCAAGGAATTTTGACAGGAATCTTTATTGCTGCAGCCGGTAGCTTGGTCTTTGATTCAGCGTTATTAACATCAATCGGAACATACTTAGCACTGTTTTGTGCTTTTCTAGTTTTATTAGTTCCAATGATTCAAAGCAAATCAAAAGTCGGTGGCTTTTTCAGTGGTTTATATGAATTATATGGAATCACTGGCTATATTGGTGACTTTGTAAGTTACAGTCGCTTGATGGCATTGGGAATCTCTGGTGGTAGTATCGCTATGGCCTTTAATATGCTTGTTGGTACGATGCCACCTGTCGCTCGCTATAGTATCGGAATTGTTTTATTGATTGCATTGCACTCCTTAAACATCTTCTTATCGATGTTAGGTGCTTATGTACACGCGGCTCGTTTACAATATGTCGAGTTTTTTGGGAAATTTTATGAAGGTGGCGGACGACCATTTGATTCGTTCAAGCCAACCGAAAAATATGTCAACATAGAAGAAAAATTGGAGGAGAATACACATGATTAAATTTATTTTAGAAAACAACGCAGGAATTTTATTTGCCATCTTAGGAATGGGGACAGCAACAATCTTTGCTGGTATCGGTTCAGCAATAGGTGTAGGTAAAGCCGGCGAAGCAGCGGCAGCTTTAATGACAAACCAACCAGAGAAATTCGGTCAATCATTAATCTTACAATTATTACCAGCAACACAAGGTCTATACGGATTTGCGATTGCAGCGATGATTTTTACAAGTTTATCACCTGATATGAGTATTATTACTGGTTTATCATACCTAGGTGCTTCTTTGCCGGTAGCCTTTACTGGTCTGACTTCAGCCATTCCACAAGGGAAAGTTGCAGCAGCAGGTATCCAAATTTTAGCTAAAAAACCGGAACACTTCTTTAAAGGGGTTATGTATGCGGTAATGGTAGAAATGTACGCAATCTTAGGTTTCGTTATCTCATTCTTACTTTTAGGTAGTATTTAATAACGAACCATCAAGGAGGATCACATATGGATGCCATCGATTTAATTATTGAAAAAATTAATGATCAAGGCGCAAATGAGCGAAACGAGTTAAAAGAAAGTCGTTTCGCTGAAATTGATACTAATTTCATTGTTGAACAACGGAAGCTAGTCAAAGAACATGAAGCACAACTTGCTAAACAAACCGAACAAGTTCAAAAAGCTCATCAACAGCGTAGCAACCGTTTAACAGTAGAGGCACGCCAAAACGCTTTAAAGAAAAGACAATCCTACTTAGAACGTTTATTTGATGAAGTGCACCAACAAATGGTTGCTTGGACAGTTGAGGAAACTCAAACTTTCGTAAAAGGTATTTTAACAAAATTAGAACTAAAAGAAGTAACGATTCTGCCAGCGGATAAGATGAATCCGAGCATTTTCGCTCAAACTTGGTTAGAAGCAGTTAGTCAAGAATTAGCAATGACTATTACGCTCGGTGCTACGCAAACACAAGCAGACTACGGATTTTTAATTGAGCATGAAGGTGTCCAATTCAACTTTTTATACCGTGACTTATTATTAGAAGAACGAAAACAAAAAGGCCGAGCTGTTATGGAGTCGTTATTTTCATAAGGAGGAGTGTCATGAATAATAGTTATCATACAGTCAATCCGATTATCCGAATCAGAGAAAACGAACTGTTATCAAAAGAAACTTTTGATCAGCTTATTCAAGCACCGTCTTTTGATAAAGTAGCTGAGATTTTAAAACAAACCATTTATGGTCAATATATGGTTGAAGATTTTGAACATCATTTCGAACAATCTTTAAACCAGGAGATTGTTGCAACATACAAAGAACTGATTCCCATCGTTCCAAATCCTGATTTGATTTGGTTATATACGATGCGCTATACAACGCATAATTTAAAAGTATTAACGAAAGCTG
>DXBN01000126.1 GCA_019116505.1 Candidatus Enterococcus avicola
AATAATCAGTGCTTCAACGAATTTCTCAGATTGTAGAATGTCTAAAAAAGGCGAATTGGATCATTATATTGGCGTGCTTTCACTTGCACAAGGATTAGAAAATTTTGACACATTTGAAGTTCGTGCGAGTACGTGGGCGGTTTTTGAAGCAGTCGGCCCATATCCAGATACCTTACAGAATATTTGGGGAAGAATTTATTCTGAGTGGTTTCCAACTTCTGGTTACGAGGCAATTAGTGGGCCAGAAATTTTATGGAATGAAAGTCCAGATACGACAAATCCACAATACAAAAGCGAAATCTGGATACCTGTCAAAAGAAAATAATTTTAAATGATTAAAGAAAGATACTCTTGAAACTAGAGTGTCTTTTTTTGTACAAAGATGAATAAATTTTCGATGCGGATGTTTATGTCTAGAGCACGACAGCAAATGGTACAGTCAGTCAGAAGCCATTGTGTTAATCGAACAAACCAGTAAAAAATAGGCGTTTTTAAGTAGTCAATATTTTTGGAATTGTATTACATCACCTAATGCTACGCTAGTTAGTTAAAAGTCTGTTGGATTTCTTTTGTCTGTTGGATTTTTTGTCATTCAAGTGAAAGAATATTTTTAAGCGAATCAAGTGCAAAAGTCTATGGGATAACATATACTTAAATTGTACGAAATTCACAAAAACGCTAATAAAGGAAGGATTTCCCTTGTTCAAAAAAAGAAGTTTAAAAATTATATTTTTGATTTTGATAATCATATCCTCACTTTTATTTGTTCAACAGCAACTTGTCAAAGGTCAAGATGGAGCAACAGAGGCGATGGCATTGAATCATGTGCAGGAGCCTCATTTTTGGGTTATTTCCGATAATCATTTTTATTCGGATGATTTATTTGAAGATAGTGAGCGATTTCGTAAATTTGAGTCGACGACAATTGGCACAGACATTCGTTATACGACTCAGGTTTTAGATGCTTTTGTTAAAAAAGCTTTAGATGAAAAACCAACAGGTATTATCATTACCGGTGATACAACGCTCAATGGGGAGCAACGAAGTTTAGAACACATGGCTGAAATTTTTGAACCATTAAAAAAAGCGGGAATTGCTGTTTTAGCTATTCCTGGTAACCATGATATTTATAATGGATGGGCTCGTAAATTCGTCAATGGGCAACAAATTACTGCACATCAGATTAGTCCGGCAGATTTTAAGGAAGCTTTTGCTGATGGTTACCAAATGAGTAGTTCAAGTGATAAAAATTCACTCAGTTATGTAGTTGATTTGCAGGGTTACCGTTTACTAATGCTAGACAGTAATATTTATTCGGATCGTTTTTCAAAAACAGAACCGATTACCAAGGGCCAGTTATCAGAAAAAACACTCGATTGGCTAGAGAATATGTTGATAGAAGCTCAATCAATGAAGAAAGTTCCGCTAATTTTTATGCATCATAATTTATTGGCTCATAATGAGAACGTAACGGAAGGGTTTGTTTTAAACAATGCCCAACAAGTGCTGGAACTAGTTGAACAATACCATGTACCGCTAGCAATGACCGGTCATATTCATTTACAAAATATTATGCAAGATAGTAAAAATCCAACTTTTTATGAGATTAGTACGTCGTCGTTTAGCACGGCAGGTAGTCACATTGGTCATTTAAAACTACAAGATAACAAAATAAGCTATGAAGTTGAAGCATTTGATCCGCGGCCTTATTTTACGGAAAACCAATTAGAAAATTCAGATTTAAGTCAATATCCAGAATTTCTCGCTAATAAATATCGTCAAGTCGGAGAACAAATGGCGTTGAATTTCTTGATACAGTCTGGAATGAAAGAGGATGCTGCCTCACTGGCCAAAATGGTCGGAGAAGCCAACTTACGCTATTTTACTGGCAATAACTTGTTAAGCGAGACGGATAAAGAAGCCATTTATCAAGACCCTCGTTACCAAACATTAAAAGAATTCGCACCAAGATTGTCTTCGAGTGTTGAACAATCTGTGGAGGATCAAAATATCCCGAATAATCATTCAATTGTTATTGACTTGCCAGAATAAAAAAACAGGAGGGAAATCAGTGGGGAAAAAAGTGATTGTTTTAAGCAGTTTGGTCATTTTAACGATTCTTTTGTTATCGTGTCAAAAGAAAGTAACGACGGATATGGACGACTTTGTAAAACAAAATCAATCAGATATCCAACATTCAATTGAAACGCTGATTAATCCTAGTGAAAAAGGACTGACTTATACGGTTGATTTTAGCGATGCGACTTATCATCAGCCTCAATTGAAGTATCCAAATCCTTATCTTTGAGTGCCTGTGACGATTCAAAACGAACCAAAATATACGATTGCTTTCAATTTATTTCTGAAGGATGAACTACAACAAGATCAAACGTTTCTGGCTGTTTATGATGAGTCAGAGACTAAGAATGCGCAAAGAATTCGTTATGGATTTCCGGATGGTCAGATTTACTTTTTATTTGGTAATCAAGAACAAATTTTTAGAAAAGCAATCGAGACATTAGGCGGTCATCTTAATCAACAGCTTTCAAAAGGTGAGTTGATAACACCAGAACTAATGTTAAAGGAGACATTTGATACACAAAGGTGGTCATCAAACTTGAATACTGTTCAGCTCGATTATCTGCAATGGTTTCAAGATTACGCTGAAGGAAAATTCAATGTGATGGATAAGGCTTCAGCAACCACATATAAACTGAAAGACCCTGTGAGATTGGAGCTTTCACAAATCGTAAAGAACGTTATTTAGAAAGCGAGCTAACGGGTTCGGTCGCTCAAGATCTTCGAAGCTTTTTAATAAAATACAATTATCCAGATAGCTTTGTCTACTCTTTTACAATAACGTATGACAATGTTGAGGAGCAAGGGCAGCCTATGATTGCCTACGATATGATCAAATAAACTCTAGACGACGGAGAAGCTATCGAACTCTATCGAAATCAATCCCCCGCAAAAAAATAATCAGAGGTAGGTAATGTTATGATGAATTCGATTCAAAAGGTATTTGATACGTATCAGATTCCGTATCATTTATACGAACACCCTCCTGTATTTACGGTAGAAGAAGCGAAAAATTTAGTATTTGATGAAGAGATTTTAGAAATTAAGAATTTATTTTTACGCAATAAAAAGAAAAGTGCCTATTACTTGTTTAGTTTACGAGAAGATACCATCATTTCTTTAGAGAAGCTAGCAATTATGACGGACGAAAAAAAATTAAGTTTCGCTTCAAAGGAAGATTTATGGGCTGAACTAAAGGTAACCCCTGGCGCCGTCTCTATATTGAATGTTGCCAATGATAGAACTAAGATGATTTATTACTATGTTGAAAAAGCAATTACGACCCATCCTGCGGTTGCTTTTCATCCGAATCGCAATGATCAAACGTTTGTTTTTCACGGGGAATATCTCGAGAAGTTAATGAACCATTATCAAATAAAACAATTTTATTTGTTCGAAAGCTAAAGGAGGGAAAGATGTGAAGCGTTTGGAAAAAATTCAGGCATTTGCCAATCGGTGGTTGACAGTCTTGACAGGTGATGAGTGGCCTTCTGTATCGACAGTCGTCGCTTCCTTGATGCAAGAATGTCAACAGTTGCATTTTAATCATCCCGATTCCAGCCAATTTATTGGCGTTACTTTCACAAATGAAGAATTGAAAAATAAAGTTGCGGCAATCGAAGACTTAGAACTGTTAGGAACTTTGATTGATTCTCAATTGAGGGATTTAGAGATAGAGAGTAGCGATTGGTTGCGACTAGCTTTAAATAAAATGGAACAATTAGCTAAAGAAGCTCAGGGGCTTTTTCATGGTCAGATTCAAACAATTAAATTGATCTCAAATAATTTCGGCTATGGTGTCATGCCAAAGGCTGACGAGGAAATTGAACAGCAACTGACGATTAATGCGCATGGGCAAATCAGCTTGTTTGCTTATAACGGTTTTAATAAACTTCTCCGTTTTTCGAAATGGAAAATTAGTCAAGCGGCAGTTCAGCAGCTTTTTCAAGTGTTTACAGAGTATTTTAGTCATGCGCTTCCGGATATTTTTGTTACGGACGTGGGAAATTGGGACCTTGAAATTCAAAATACGCAAGCGGAAACTTTTTATTTTAGCGGTTCTTTGTTTCCGCAATCCGTTGTTTTGGATTTTGATCTTTCGTATTATATACGTGAAATTTTAAAAAGGGCCGATTTATTTATTTTTGACGGTCAGGCAGTTTTTAATCCGATTAATCGAATAACCGTAGCCTATCAACGGAAAGAACAATTGTTAGAAGCTCCTGATTACGGACAAATGTATCAAGAAGAACTGATTATTGACCGAGAATCTGGCGGGATTTATTATGCTCAATCGCTTGGTGATTATTATGAGACAACACATAGATATATTGCAAAATATGCCATTTCCAGTTTACTCCATTTTTTTGGAACACAAGAGCTTTTTCAAAAAGTGCTTGGTGATCCGCCTGATGTAATTCCTGATTTGACAGTGACAAGGCAATATCAAATCCAAATTAATTTTGCAGATGGCTCTAAACAACAAATTAGTGGAGATTTTGACCAGAATGGTTTACCTCAGGATTGGGAGGAGTTTATTAGCGAAGCTGCTTTATTAATGAATGATTTTAATTTAACGGAGATTTTCAATCCAGCAATTTACCTGAAAAAGAAGCGAACAGAAAAGGATTTTATTTTTTGTAGTGTAGTGTTTAAAGGCAATGAAAAATCTTATCACTATTTGACAGATGACCCAACACTTGTCGTTGGTGATTGGGTAAAAGTCCCAATTCGTAATCAAGGTGAAGTTACAGTAGGAAAGATTGTTGCAATTGACTATTTTACGGAAGCCGATGCACCATTTCCAATCAATAAAATCAAGAAAATTATCGGAAAACAGATAGGATCGTAATTTTTTTAAAAATAATTAAAGAACAGTGAAAGATTGAAAATATCGTCATGAAAATGTGTTTTTACCTTTCAAAATAATTTTCACTGTGCTATATTTAACGGATGGAGAAGGGATGAGGTTTGACAATGGGCGTATTAATGTTACTGTTTATTGGTTTATTTATACTAGTCATAATTGGTCAATTTTTACTATATAGGAACAGTGAGGGAACGATTGGATTCATTTGGAACACGATTTTAGGACTTCTTTTATCCTATCTTATTTATACCTCTTTACCAAGCAATGAAATGATTGAGAAAATACTAAGTTTATCTTGGGGAATTTTAGCAGTTGTGGCTTTGATTATCGGTAATAGGTTCCCAAAAAAAGAATTGTTTAGTAAAATTTTATTTTCGCTAGCAGTGATTGGTGGATGCATCCACTTATATTTTCTCTAAGAACAAAATGGATATTAATTAAGGAAGTGTCATAATGGATACAAAAGAAAAAATGAAAGA
>DXBN01000127.1 GCA_019116505.1 Candidatus Enterococcus avicola
GAAGCAACAATCGGTGAACTTGATGCTCTAGGAGAAAAAGATAGCCCAGCAGATGTGATTTCTGGCGCAACTTTCTCAGACTCAAAAGGTTATTTACAAGCGATTATCGATACCGCAAAAACAGCTGAATAGTAATAAAAACTTGTGGGAATATTTTCTCACAAGTTTTTTATTGTTATTTTTATACGGTTAATTCAAGTTGATTACCTTCTGGATCAAGCACCACATTCTCATAATACCCATCGTCTGTTGTTCTTGGACCATTAGTAATTTGATAGCCATCCTTTTTTAATTGATTCGTCAATTCATCAACTTTTTCTTTACTTCCCAACGCGAACGCCAAATGCGCAAAACCTAATGGATATAAATTATTTCTTCCTGAAACTTCTGGTCGTGTCATAATTTCTAAACGTGCACCATTTGTAAAAGAAATAAAATACGATTGAAAACGAGTCTTTTCATTTTGATATTTTCCACCAGCAACACCATTAAAATACGTTTCATAAAATCGACGTGCGCCCTCTAAATCTTTAACGAATAAGCCAATATGTTCGATTTTTACAAGATGACCTCCTTTTTCTCTAGTTTATCATAAAGCAACCTAAAAGTAGTCTTCTTTCATCCTGTACTTTAATCTTAGAACTGCTCTTCTCCGTTTATTAAATCTTTCTGTTTTTTCACTGTTCCCCTCGTTAATTTTCTGCTTTTTTGCTAATCTTAAGATGAACGAATACAAATTGAATTCACTTCTTCTTAAAGTGAAAAGAAAGAAGGTATCATCATGGGAAATTATACGTTGGAAAACAAGAATCAGTTTACGGTTGTTGGTGTTGGTGTTGAATTAAAAAGTCCCTATACCGATTTTGCTGGCATAGCCAAAGAGAAACAAACTTTTGATGAAGAAAGTCAGGCAAACGGACTGATTGATAAGTTACGGAAAATTGCTAACAATGATTTCTTTTTTACGGTTAATGAAGCCTATGACAATAAAATGATGTATTACCTTGGGGTAGAGAGCGATGAGAGTATCCCTGAAGTGACGCGTGTGATTCAGTTCCCTGAAGGAATGTACGTTATCGTCTCTGGAGAAGCTACTTCACCCGAAGAACTACGTCAAACATTAACTGGCATGGCTTTTGGTCAAGTTCTTGGCCAAATGAACGATTATCATTATGTCGGCGGTCCGAATGCCGTTGTTGAAATGGGCCAAAAAAACGGGAAATTCACTGGTGAAATGTGGATTCCTGTTATCAAAAAAGAAAAAAGTGAATAAAACAAGAGGCTATGATATTTAAATCATAGCCTCTTGTTTCATTATATGAATATTTGATTGATCAACGGATGAAAAAAGTTTGCTCATCCAAAACTAGAATAAATTCAAGTAATTGAAAAAAAACAACTTTTTTAACATCTCTTTCTGCATGTTATTTTGGTTGAATATTTTTTATCCCAAAAGCTTCCAAAATTTCTTGAACGCGGATTGGCCGATTATCAAGCTCAATCGTTGGCCTATAATAATCGTCTTCACGAATAAAAAAACCGTCTGCTTCACAACCAATTGAATTACCTGTTGGTAAAATCGGGTAAACTTCTTGGTTTTTTAAACAGATTTTCAAAATAGGAACTTGAATCACATCTGCGATTGAATGCGGCATATTCACGTGCATCACAGCATCGGTTTCGTCAAAAGGTGTATAGTAAAAAAGTTGATTTAAACCATATGCACCCAACTTCACCTCTTTTTCGCTCACATGAACCGGTGATGCAAAAACCATAAAACGTTTTTCCTCATTAAAAAAATGTGAAATTTCATCCACTGGTGGTTCTTGCGTAAAGATTGGATAAGATAAGTACGGATAATCTTCTAACCACATATGGTCAATGTCACTAACTGCGATTCCTTTTTGAATATTTTCAAGTGGTAAAATATGCCCTTTATGATAAATTTTGAATAACTCCGTGCCATATTGATCAAATAATTGTTTTTCAATTTTAATTCTATTCATGAATCTGACGTGCTCTCCTCTAACTTTGCAATCTGCTAATACTCTAAGATAATTGTATGCTAAGTTAGCTTACATAGCAATCACTTGTCATCAGCCCTTTAAAATTTGGTGCACGATTTTTTGTAACTCTGGCACAATTTGGGTTTCAAAATCGGGGTTCCTATTTAACCATCGAAAATTTAATGGCGACGGATGTGGAATTGGAAAATATTTTGGTAAATACTCTTGATACGCCTTCACTGTTGCTGTCATCGTTTTTTTTACTTCTTTTTTCAAATAAGCTTTTTGCGCATAACTCCCAATTAATACAATTAATTCAACTTCCGGCATTTCTTTTAAAAGTAATGGATGCCATTTTTCAAAAAATCCAGGGCGTGGTGGTAAATCTCCTGTTTTCGCTTTGCCTGGGAAATAAAAATCTAGTGGTAAAACAGCAATCTCACCGGTTTCATAAAAAGTTTCTTCCGACACGTTTAACCATTTTCGTAAACGATCACCACTTTGATCACGAAAAACATCTCGCCTCAACTGAGTTTTAATCCCTGGTGCTTGCCCAATCAAAACAATTTTTGTGTTTGGTGCGGCACTAAAAATTGGAGTCCAGCCTTTTTCGGTCATTTCTTTATTTTCTGGGTCATTGATAACTGCTTGTCGAATCGCTTCGATGGTCATTTTCCTCACCCTTTCAATGGCTCGTCACGTATCGTTTACGCGAGCGTATTCAGCCATTCAATTAATAGTTGACTAATGATTGCTTGTTGCTCTTCATTTGAAATCGCGGCTTCCTTATCACCTTTTTGTACGCCATAACTACCAAAACCTGCGTGATTACCACCTTCAATTGCTTCATAAATCGTATCTTTCGGTAAATACTGTTTCGCCTCTTCATAGGTTGCTTGATTTAAAACACCATCATTCGTTGCTGTAATCGATAAGACTGGAATTGACGAGTTCGTTAATGCCCCTTTTTCATCCGGATAACTTGCAAAAAAAATCATACCGGCAATTGATTCAGGGTTGGCTGCGATATAACGACTTGCCATGACTCCACCTAAGGAATGTCCGGCCAAAACAAAGGATTGTTCGGGGTGTTTATTTTGAATTTCTTGCGCTCGATTTGGTGCTAAAACGGCTAGGTTCAATGGAAAATGCATTACGTACACATCGTAGCCGGCTTGCGCAATTTGCTTGGCCCAAAGACTGTAACTGTCTGGTTCGACGAGCCCACCCGGATAGAAAATTAGCCCCAGTGCATTCGCCTCACCACTTGCATAAAAGGTATAATTGTCTTCTTCCTCAGCTTGTTGACTAACGATTTCAGCCTCTTTACTTGCGCCATACGTATTCATATTTATTAGTAGATACCCTATTATCGTGACGATTCCAATCAGACTTACAATCCAAATAATAATTTTTTTACTTCTATTTTTCTTCATCATCTCGCTCCTTTTCCTCATCATAGAACAAATTGTCGATTCTTTCAAAGAATAAAAACAGTTTTTTCTGTACTTTATGACAGAGCCGTTCTAAAATAAGAGAGAAATCAGAGTAAAGGGGTGTGTACACATAAAAAACAACGGAATAAATCAAATTTATTATTATTATTTCGTTTCGCTATTTGGTCTTTTAATTGCCATTTATCTTTCAGTTAAAGCTTTTAACGAAACTGATTTAGTCAAAAGAGCCTGGTTTCTTGTTTTTCAAGTATTGGTTGGTGTCTTGCTTTGTGCCTTGCCTTTTCTCGTCGAACGGCTATTGAAAATCAAAGCCTCCTCTTTTTTTAAGAAAACTTATTGGCTCTTTATTTTACTTTCGATTTTTTTAGGAACGGGTCTAGCATTTTATCTTAAAGTCCGTTATTGGGACAAATCTTTACATGCTTTTAGTGGGATGATGCTCGTCGTCTTAGGCTTAGGTCTATTGAGCCGTTTAATGCCACGCTTTAAACATCTTTCGACAGCTACGATTTTACTTTTTGCTTTCTTTTTTGCGATGACATTGGGTGTCTATTGGGAATTTTACGAATTCACTTTTGATGGGTTGTTAGGCTTAAATATGCAACAATTTGCAACGATTACTGGACGTGATTTGGTTGGACGTCAATCATTGATGGATACCATGGGTGACTTATTCGCCAATGCCATCGGAGCCAGTCTCTTTGTCCTTTATTGTCACTTTAAAGTCAAGAAAGAACCGAATTGGCTAGAAATTTTTTATTTTACTGCAAACAAATAAAAGAAGAATGGAGCTGAAACAGTAATTGTTTCGATTCCATTCTTCTTTTTTACTTAAAACTAATTTTATACTCGATAATTTGCACGCGGACCACCCACGTATTT
>DXBN01000128.1 GCA_019116505.1 Candidatus Enterococcus avicola
CACCACATTTGAGAAAGTTATAGACATTGTAAATTGTTTGGCGTCCACGTTTAAGCTGCTTCGCAACGATAGCAACCGGAGTTTCTTGATGAAAATATGCTTCTATCATTACAAGCTCGTTTGGTGTAAGACGGGTATAAGTCATTTATGTTCACTCTCCTTGTATGCTTTAGCGGGTATTACAATTTGAGTGAACATAAATGGCTTTTTTATTTGTCTCGCTTAATTATACAAACGGCGAAGTAAAATAAAACCATTTTGATCCCAATACAGGGATTTAAACCGATCAGATTTTCCACCACAGAATAAAAAGAGTGCATTATCAAACAAATCTAAATGATAAGTATCAGAAATAACACGAGCAAGACCATCGATTCCTTGGCGCATATCTGTTTTTCCACAAACAATGAAAATATGCTTAACATGACTATAATCAATTAGTATGGCGTATCTCCTTTAAAATACTTGTCAAAATATATTGATTGGCACCATTATAGATAAAAACTTCTATCATTATCTGTTTTTAAACGACATGCTAGTTTTGGTTTTTGTACAGCACTCAGTGACTTTGCTTTTGACGAATCCGTAAGGATGAAAGGGACAATTGCATTTTCATTCTTCACTAGTAAGACCTCCAATCGAACTTGATAACTCAAGTATAGATGGAGGTCTTATGTATTGATACCCGTGCGATTATTACCCGCTTACAAATGATTAGTGGGACATCTGGAAATATCTTTCTTCAAAAGATTGGTTAGGAAAAATAAGAAGTGGTGTCCTTACTTATATATCTACACCAAGATGTTGGGGAAAACGCAATTAATCATAAGATTGTTAAAAAGGGTAATAAAATGACTTGTACATAGTTACCTGTAATTTAAAAGTTTTTTAACTTAATTATAGTTGAAATGTTCGCGGTTATTTAGTCGTAGCTGTAACTTTATTTTTATCGTATTGACACTGCTTGTGTGACTCCAATAGTTACATATTTAGAGAGATAGTAAACTACAAATCCTTGTAGAGATAAAAAAGTAAAGTCTACAGAATCCGTTTTCCAATGCTGTTTTTTCTCAGATATCAGTGTTGTGAGTATAAAGAAGACTTAGAAAAGTATAAAATAGGCCTTTATACTTTTTGCTATATTTTTTTGTATCGATGAATTTAAATAAATGAAATCAACTATGTGTTTTATCTAGGTTAGTGATTCTATGAATCGATTATTTGAAGTGTTATAGGAATATTTCTTAAACAATCTTGTGTGACGTATTATGCATTTTTCACGGAAAGTAGGTTTAAACGTAAAATATCTTGTAAAGGGTATGAATAATAGCTACGATGGGGGTTATTGAGATAATTACCAATAAAGATGGAATCACCTCCGATTGATTCCATTTTGCTATTCACAATTTAATTTGGTGTTCGGAATCTATTTAAAGACTCCGCTACTACCTGCAAAAGAAGAATATCAAAGTTTTTAGTGATGATTAGCACTAAAGGCAACTGTGTTTCTCAATAGTTTAAAAAATGGTATTTACTCAAAAAAATATGAAAAAGGAATTAAGAATGCTCTTCAATTAAGCTATTCTAATGCTTATCATAGATGGTGATGGTAAAAAAATGGGATAATTTAATCTGACAGGTTTTTTGTACTACTTTTATTCAATTTTAGGTTAATCAATATAATTTGACAAACGACAGTTATCTCTTCACTAATATATTTTGTGGATAAGCAATCAGGGAATTGAATGGTTTATGACAAAGTATCTTACTTCAAGTCTGGATAAAAAATCTGGAAAAGAGGACTAGTTATTTGGGCATAACTATGCAACACTGATCAAAAGCTATGTTATACTTATTTCAAATAAAGCAATGAAAGAGGAGGGAATAAAGTGAAAAGTTTTATAAAAAATTGGGGGCTTTTTTTACTCGTATTAGCCGCATTTATTATCCTTCGAGTATACTTTTTAACGCCGGTTTCGGTGAAAGGGCACTCCATGGATCCCACCTTGAACGATGGTCAAAAATTGTTAACGTTAAAAACGCAAGAAGCAGATCGTTTTGATATTATCACATTAAAAGAACCTGACGATTTAAGTAAATTGGCGGTAAAAAGGGTGATAGGCTTACCCGGTGAAACCGTTGAAATGCACGATGATCAATTAACAATTGATGGTAAAAATGTACCAGAACCGTATTTAGAAGAATATTTAACGCTTTTTGCAGCCGAAAATTTAGCTAAAGTCTACGAATACAATCCGGACTTCCAAGCGATTGCAGAAAATGCGACGAACTTTACCGACGATTTCACATTCACTGTTCCAGAAGATGAGTATTTTGTTTTAGGAGATAACCGTCTCGTTTCAAAAGACAGCCGCTATTTTGGTTTTGTGAAAGACTCGTACGTTCAAGGTAAGGTTATCTGGCGTTATTGGCCAATTAACGAAATGAAAATATTTAATTAATTTGAAATTAACAACATGATGAAAATAAAGGAGCGAAAAATAGATGGAAAAACTAACAATCAATGTCAAAGATACTTCACATACACTACCAATTGAAAATGGTTCATGGGTTTTAAAACGTGAACAAGGTTACTCACCTGTCCAAATGCTTGTTTCAGCAGTCGCAAGTTGTGGAGGTTATGTCTATGCCTCGGTGTTGAATAACTCAAAAATTCCACACGAAATCGAAAAAATTGAAGTTAGTTACTTACGGGATGAAAAACGTAAGACAAATCCTGTTGAATCGATTGATTTTGTTATCCATGCCAAAATTGCTGAAGAATTTCATGAGAAAGCCGAGCGTTGTGTCAAATTAATTTCACCGAATTGTCCGGTCATTCAATCGATTGACCCAGCCATTGTGGTAACTGAAGCGGTTAAATTTATTTAAAGGAGCAAAAGCGATGCGAGGAAAAGAAGTTTATTTGGCCGAGTTACGTGCAGGCGATAGTGAATTGTTTGCACAGTGGCAGTGGGATGAAGCCTTTATGCAAGGCATCAGTGAAGATGTTTTTCATCCGTTTAACATTGATGATTGGGAAAAAATGTTTAGTGATACGATGAGTAATGAAGATTTTTATTTTACGATTCGTCGGACAATGAATGATCAACTGATTGGTTTTATTTCTTTAACCAATGTTTACTTTAAAAATCGGCATGGAGCTATCGGAATTGGGATTCCACACGCTGAAAATCGTGGGAAAGGTTATGGAACCGAGGCGATTGAGTTATTATTAGCCTTTGCTTTCGATCATTTAGGTTTACACAAAGTCCGTCTGAGTGTCCACGAATTTAATCAAAAGGCTTTGAATGTTTACAAAAAAATTGGTTTTGTTCAAGAAGGCGTGAATCGTGAGAGCGTTTATAAAAGTGGTAAATGGTACGATCAAATTGATTTTGGTCTATTGCAAACCGAATGGCGTATTAATGAAAATAATAAAATTCGACGTTTTGAACGTGATTTAGGTTAAGGTTACAATTTTAGCTTAATAATCACTTCTTCTTAGTGGAGAAGTGATTGTTTTTTTGTAAAATTTATCGTTTTTCGATAAAAATTAATTGAAAAACAATTTATTAAGTTTTATAATGGGCGCATCAAATAAAGAGGTGATTCAATTGAAAACAAAAGCAATCTTTTTTAAAGGTGTGATTATCCTATTCGCAACGATTATATCGTTTCTGACATTTTTAATAGGGATAGAAGTATTCACGAGTGGAGAAACGAGTAAATCATTTACCATTCCCCTGTTCTTTACTTCAATTCTTTTAACAGATTTGTTTGCATTTAGTGCCTTGTTTTATTTATATCAAATAGTTTCCTTAATTGGAAATGAGCAAGCTTTCTCAAATCAAATTCTACCTTTAGCTAAGAAGTTAAATCAACGGATGGTGGGAATGGCTGTGACTTTTTGTGGTATTTTACCTTTTGTCTATCGGGTGGCTGAATTAGATGATGCACCAGGGTTAATCATTGTTGGTCTAATGATTGTTTCCATTCCTTTTTCACTCGTTGTTTTTGGAAAAATCGTTGAGGAATTATTTAAGCAAGCGGTCTATCTAAAGCGTGATCAAGACCTAACGATTTAAGGAGGGATAAAATGGCTATTTTAGTGAACTTAGATGTGATGTTAGCAAAAAGAAAAATGAGTGTGACGGAGCTCTCAGAAAAAATTGATATTACAATGGCAAATATTTCAATTTTAAAAAATGGCAAAGCAAAAGCGATTCGCTTTTCAACCTTAAGTAAAATCTGTGAAGTGCTTGACTGCCAACCGGGAGACTTATTGGTTTATGAGGAAAGTGAGCATGAATAAGCATAAAAAGTGTGAATCAAATGCAAAATCTTAAGTTTATGAATCATGTGAAAGAATTTACTGTAAAATTTTCACGTTTTCAAGTATAATACCAAAGGAGCAAGTGGAGGAGAAAGATGGCACAATTATTTTTTAAATACGGCGCAATGAATAGTGGGAAATCAATTGAAATTTTAAAAGTTGCCCACAATTATGAAGAACAAAACAAACCAGTCGTCCTAATGACAAGTGGGATTGATACGCGTGCGGGCGTTGGTAAAGTCGCTAGTCGTATTGGTATTGAAAAAGAAGCGTTACCGATTCATGAAGGTACCGATATCTTTCAAACGATTCAAGCGCTCGATTATACACCGTATTGTGTGTTAATTGATGAGTCACAATTTTTGTCCAAACATCATGTATTGTCGTTAATGAAAATCGTCGATGAGTTGAACATTCCGGTGATGGCGTTTGGCTTGAAGAATGATTTTATGAATGAGCTGTTTGAAGGCTCTAAGTATCTTTTGCTATACGCTGATAAAATTGAAGAAATGAAAACCATTTGTTGGTTTTGTCATAAAAAGGCCATCATGAACTTGCGCTATGTGAACGAAGTGCCTGTCTATGAAGGTGAGCAAGTCCAGATTGGTGGTAACGAAGCGTACTTCCCAGTTTGCCGTCAACATTATTTTAATCCAAAAATGAATAATCAATAAAGAAAAGGAGTATTTCCATGTACGATCAATTACAATCCATTGAAGACCGTTATGAAGAGCTAGGGGAATTATTAAGTGACCCTGAAGTCGTTTCTGATACGAAGCGTTTTATGGCTTTGTCAAAAGAAGAGGCAAATACACGCCAAACCGTTGCTGTGTATCGTCGTTATAAAGTCGTTGTTGAAGGAATCAGTGAAACAGAAGAACTATTGTCTGAGAATTTAGATGCTGATATGGCTGAAATGGCGAAAGAAGAACTAAGCGATTTAAAGAAAGAAAAAGAAGAACTAGAAGAGCAAATTAAAATTTTACTTTTACCAAAAGACCCGAATGATGATAAAAATATTATTATGGAAATTCGTGGAGCAGCTGGTGGAGATGAAGCGGCGTTATTTGCGGGCGATTTATTTGAAATGTATCAACGTTACGCGGATGCGCAAGGTTGGAAAGTTGAAGTGATGGACGCCAACGTTACAGGAATCGGTGGCTACAAAGAAGTCATCATGATGATTACTGGTGAAAATGTCTTCTCAAAATTAAAATACGAAAGTGGTGCACACCGTGTGCAACGTGTGCCATCGACTGAATCACAAGGACGAATTCATACGTCAACTGCAACGGTTGTTGTCTTACCGGAAGCAGAAGAAGTTGAGCTTGATTTAGCCGATAAAGATATTCGTATCGATATCTATCATGCATCTGGTGCCGGTGGTCAGCACGTCAATAAAACCGCTTCTGCCGTTCGTTTAACGCATATTCCAACTGGGATTGCTGTTGCGATGCAAGATGAACGTTCACAAATTAAGAACCGTGAAAAAGCGATGAAAGTCCTACGTGCCCGTGTTTATGATAAATTAGAACAAGAAGCGCGTAGCGAATATGATGCAAACCGTAAATCAGCAGTTGGAACTGGGGATCGTTCAGAACGAATCCGTACGTATAACTTCCCGCAAAACCGTGTAACCGATCATCGAATTGGTTTAACGATTCAAAAATTAGACCAAATTTTAGCAGGAAAATTAGATGAAGTTGTCGATGCATTAATTTTATACGATCAAACATCGAAATTGGATGAGTTGCAAAATGGCTAAAACCTATCGAGAAGTCCTCTTTTGGGCTTCTTCTTTTTTAGAAGATGCCGGGATTGATGGTTCTCATATTTTATATGTTTTTTTAGGTCGGAAAAAATGGAGTAAGACCGATTGGTTATTAAATTGGAACCGGGAAATGCCAGAAGCAGAAGAGGGACAATTAAAACGTGATTTAGAAAAATTAAAAGCCCATTATCCCCCGCAGTATTTATTGGGTTTTGAAGAATTTTATGGTCGGATGTTCAAAGTTACCGAAGATACATTAATTCCTAGACCAGAAACGGAAGAACTTGTGGCCTTATGTTTAGCAAAAGGGACGCCAGGAGCAGCTTATGTTGTCGATGTTGGGACTGGGACGGGTGCGATTAGTATCACGCTTAAATTAGAACGCCCTGTTTGGCAAGTCGCCACGGTTGATCTTTCGCAGGAAGCTTTAAACGTGGCACAAGAAAATGCTACGAAACTAGGAGCGAAATTGGATTTTTATTTAGGGGATACGTTAAGTCCGATTCAACAACCAATTGATATTTTAATTTCGAATCCCCCTTATATTGGAGTAGAAGAATGGGAAATGATGGACGAAAGCGTTCGAACCTTTGAACCAAAAATGGCCTTATTTGCTGAAAATCATGGCTTAGCGATTTATGAACAGTTAGCCAAAGAGGCTAGTCAGAAATTGGCGAAAGACGGAAAAATCTTTTTAGAGATTGGTTATTTACAAGGCAAAGCGGTTCGAAGCCTTTTTCAAACGTATTTCCCACATAAAAAAGTGAGCGTTCATCAAGATTTAAGCGGACAAGATCGCATGGTTGTTGTCGAATAACTTATCCACAAAACTGTGGATAATAATAAATTTCAAAGGGTTCAAATCTTAAGAAAACCTTGAGAAATAAACAAATAAAGCCTTTTAGTGAATTACCCACAGAGAAATCCACACTTGACAAAGTAGTTATCCACAAAATGTGGGTAACTTTGGTGGAAATGTTGATAACTCACCAACAGTTAAGAAAAAGGATGTGTATAACTTGTGGAAACAAAAAAATTCCATCAACAAGAAATAAAAGAAGCGGCGGCAATTTTACGTGAAGGTGGCTTAGTCGCCTTTCCAAGTGAGACCGTCTACGGCTTAGGAGCCAATGCAACATTAGCGGATGCCGTAAAAAAAGTCTTTGCTGTGAAAGGACGTCCGAGTGACAATCCCTTGATTGTTCACGTGGAAAACTTTGAACAAGTGAAGCAATACGTCGATAATTTTCATCCATTGACTTCAAAAATCGTCGAGCAATTTTGGCCGGGACCGCTAACGTTAATTTTTAAAATTAAACCAGGTGCCTTACCAAGTGTCGTTTCAGCCGGTTTATCAACGGTTTCATTTCGGATGCCTAATCATCCATTAACATTAGAATTAATTAAAGAGGTCGGTCAGCCTTTAGTTGGTCCAAGTGCAAACACATCAGGTCGCCCGAGTCCGACCCAAAGTCAGCATGTCTACCATGATTTAAAAGGTAAGATTGAAGGGATTCTGGAAGGCGGTTCAACGGAGATTGGTGTGGAATCAACTGTTTTAGATCTTAGTGATCCCATTCAACCACCAATGATTTTACGTCCTGGAGCAGTGACGAAAGAAGTTTTAGAAGAAACACTCGGTGTGACCGTTTTAGTCGATCAACATTTAGTTGAAGAAAACCAAGCACCCCGTTCCCCAGGAATGAAATACAAACACTATGCGCCAAAAACGAAAGTCTTGATGGTTCAGCCAACAGATTGGGCAGAGGCTTTTGATTGGGCTAAGAAGCAAGATTTAAAGGTTGGTGTTTTGGCTAGTCCAGAGCTACGAGCAGCCTATCAAGCGCAAATGACAGCTAGTTATCCTTTAGTCGATGAAAGTGTCGCATCTGCCGCCAAAGGGTTATTTGCCGGGTTACGAGCTTTGGATGAAGAACAAGTTGATTTAATCTTTGCTCCTGTTTTTCCAGAAGTCGGTTTAGGCGTGGCTTACATGAATCGTCTGAAAAAATCCGCCAATCAACAATTTTTTAAAGTGTAAAATGAATATTGTTACATGTTAAACTGATTATTGTTCGCCTTTAATCAGTTTTTTTGTAATTATCAGCAAAAATATTATAAAAATAGTCTTAAAAATTTCAATACTCGAATGATATGTGCTACAATCAAATTAACTTATTTTTGAAGGGATGTTTGTGTTAGATGGATTACAAGGAATTTGATAAAGAATTATGGCAAGCAATTAAAGACGAAGGAATTCGCCAACAAAATAATATCGAGCTAATTGCCTCTGAAAACATTGTCTCAGAAGGTGTAATGGCTGCTCAAGGCAGTATTTTAACAAATAAATATGCAGAAGGTTATCCAGGTCGTCGTTATTACGGTGGATGTGAATTCGTTGATATTGTTGAAGATTTAGCAATTGATCGTGCAAAAGAAATTTTTGGTGCTAAATTTGCCAACGTTCAAGCACACTCAGGTTCTCAAGCAAATACTGCAGCATACCTTTCTTTAGTTGAACCAGGTGATACAATTTTAGGTATGGATTTATCTGCAGGTGGTCACTTAACTCATGGTTCACCAGTTAACTTTAGTGGTAAAACTTATAACTTTGTTCCTTATGGTGTCGACCCATCAACAGAAGTGATTGATTATGAAGTTGTTCGTATTTTAGCACGTAAACATCAGCCAAAATTAATCGTAGCTGGCGCAAGTGCGTATTCTCGTACGATTGATTTTTCTAAATTTAAAGAAATTGCCGATGAAATTGGTGCCAAATTAATGGTCGATATGGCACATATCGCAGGTCTAGTAGCAACAGGTGATCATCCAAATCCAGTACCATATGCAGATGTCGTTACTTCAACAACACATAAAACATTGAGAGGTCCGCGTGGCGGTTTAATTTTAACTAACGATGAAGATTTAGCAAAAAAAATCAATAGCGCGATTTTCCCAGGCATTCAAGGTGGTCCATTAGAGCACGTGATTGCGGGTAAAGCAGTTGCCTTTAAAGAAGCTTTACAAGATGACTTCAAAGAATACACAGCACAAATCATCAAAAATGCACAAGCAATGGCGAAAGTTTTCAACCAATCAACAAAAGCACGCTTAGTTTCAGGTGCGACAGATAACCATTTATTATTAATTGAAGTAACTGGTTTTGAAATGACTGGTAAACAAGCGGAACAATTATTAGACACAGTTAGCATTACCGTTAATAAAAACTCTATTCCGTTTGAAACATTAAGCCCATTCCAAACAAGTGGTATTCGTGTCGGAACACCAGCGATTACAAGCCGTGGTTTTAAAGAAGAGGCCGCTGCAGAAGTCGCAAAACTAATCATCAAAGTATTAGAAAACAAAGACAATGCTGAAGTTTTAGCTGAAGTAAAACAAGAAGTATTAGCTTTAACAGACGCTCACCCATTAAAAATTAAATAATTCGATTTTATTTTTCGAACAATGAGAACACCACCTATCATCATAAAAAGACGATAGGTGGTGTTTTGAGTATTAAGAAATCAAAGAATTAAACGGTTGTATAATATTTGGTGTTGATGGAAAAATCTCATAGAGATTTTCTTTCAGTACTTTTTTTATTTTTTTCAAAAAAAGAGGCCTCAAACTGATAAAATCTAGTTGACTAAACAAACACGAATCAGAAGTGAAGCCTCATTGATAATAATACTAGAAAATTGCATGTTTTTTCTACACAATTCAAATACTAGATGAGACTCTTACACAAAGGTTCAGAAAGAAATTATATTTTTTGAAGAAATACAAAAAGAAATTCAAAATGCTTTTAAATTTCGTTGTTCTAAAGGTGTCACTGAAGGATTGAACAATAAGATCAAATGAATTAAACGCATTCCCTATGGTTATCGTAATTTCTATTATTTGAGAAATCGAATCGATAGTATTCAGGGATTGATTCTCCCTTCTGAAGTATTTTGAAGAATCGACAAGTAACTCAAACACAAGACGAGCGAACCGGAGAAAAATGCCTTGTGATTGCTGCGTCAAAAGACGAAATGTGAATTACTCTGGTTTAGTGCTTTAGCACTTAACTAGAGTTTGAAGCTTTCGAGCTGAGAGACTACAGGCTCGAAGCGGTCTCGCAGCTTTCGCCAACAAGGTGATTTTTCGCAGGGGAGCGGGAGGCTCCGCCCCCTATTTTCTAATGTCAAAAAAATCGATAGAGAAACGAATTTTTCTACCGATTTTAACGATTATTTTTATTCATTTTGGGCCCATCAACACCATTTAACGAACAACCAATTAAACGTGAGTTGCTGTTATTTTAGATAACCGAAATCGGTTAATTCTTCATAAGTATAGGCTTCGTCAATCATGCCTTTACCTTTTGACCAAGCAATGATTTTATCGAATTGCTCTTGAGTGACAGCATCCGCGTAAGGGTAATCTGCTTCTTGGCTATCAAGATAGTTACTCATCGCATCAGGGAATTGGTATTTGCTTAAAGTATCCGTATATTCGCTCGCTTTGTGAGCGTTCATATAATCAATCGCTTTGTTATAGGCACGGTAGAAAGCTGCGACGTCTTGGGGTCGTTCAGTTAATAGTTGATCGGTAAATTGAATCGTTCCACCTTTAATTCCAGCTTCTTTTGAACCACCTAAAATCACGGCTCCTTGGGCAGCAAGCATTGAAGCTTGTGGTTCTGTATAAACAGCTGCATCGACTTCGCCCGTCATCAAGGCTTCACTGCGTGCTGAAAAACTTGGAATTTCAACGATTTGATACGTAAAATCATCTTCAGTCGCAAAGACATCCATAATGTATTCTAAAATAAAATTCGGAACGAGTGTCACTTTTCTATCCGCCAATTGTTTCATTTCGGTAATGTTTGATTGTGGCGAAGCGAGAATCTTGAAATCTTCTAAAATGCCAGAAGTAATCGTCATGTCGATACCATTTTTTTTAAAAGTCGCTTCGGTCATGACATCGCTAATCGTGCCATCAATTGTTTTAGCTTGGATGGCTACGTTCCGATCATTCGGCGACGAAAAAGATTTAATTGAAACATCAGTACCTTCTTCAGTGAAAAAGCCTTGTTCGTGAGCGATAATAATCGGTAGAGCAGATTCCGCAGGTAAAATCCCAAAATTAATTGTTTCACCAGTTCCAGTAACTACTTTTTCGCTACTTGCCTCAGGTGTCGTTGAAGAGGATGATTCGGGTGTTTTTTCTGAACTGCTACAAGCAGCTAAAGTAAGCAGTGTCAGTGTTGTTAAAGTGGCTAAAAGTGTTTTTTTCATGGATTAAAGTTCTCCTAACATTTTTTTGAAATCCGTCATTGTAAAGGTGTATGGTACAACTTCGCGGCATAATTCTAAAGGATTGGTTGATTTAGAATTGAAGCTAGGCTTAGTTGTAAAGGCTAGTTTAAAACCTAGCTCCTCTAATATGGTGATACTTTTCACATTATAAAGTCCAAAAGGATATGCAAAAACTTCTGTATCGGTGACGAAATCATTGTTACGTAAAATATCTGCAGCAACGTTTGCAGGTGATTCCCACATGCATCGACTTTCTTCGATCCCGTGTCGTTGATGGAAATGGTGGGTATGATTCGCTGTTGTAAAAACATCACTCATTTCGGCAATTTCATCAAAGCTTAGGACTTGAGAGAAGGCTTCCGCGTAGGGACTTGCTTCCTCGAAAACCCAACCAGATGGCTCAAACAAAACAGCAGGAATATTTAGAGCCTTTAAAATCGGGTAAGCATATTTTTTTTGGGATTGATAAGCATCATCAAATGTAATTAAAATGGCTTTATCAGGAAGTGGTGT
The DNA here is from genome assembly GCA_019116505.1 of Candidatus Enterococcus avicola. Classification (GTDB taxonomy): domain Bacteria; phylum Bacillota; class Bacilli; order Lactobacillales; family Enterococcaceae; genus Enterococcus_I; species Enterococcus_I eurekensis. The sequence continues at coordinate 11,924 of DXBN01000128.1, forward strand.
CGCATTTTCATAAAAAGCTTTAATTTGTTCAAGTGTTAAAAAGTTGTAGCCATTGTCTTTTAAGTAAGACATTTGTTCTGAAAAATTTTCGGTGCTGTTATATAACGGTAATGGTAAGCGATCTTCGTAACCGTCAGCCACGTGAATCGGCCGTTGACCAGCATCGATTTCTTTTTGTGGACGTATTTCATGAAATACTAAAGTTAAAAACATTGTGTAACCTCCTACTTTTTATCTTTAATAGTATAGCACAAACGTGTAAAATGGAACGTATAATTTAGGAGGATTTTTTGTGGAAATTCAAATAAAAAACTTAAACTTTCAATTTAAAAATAACATCATTTTTCAAAATCTGAATTATACATTTCAGGAAAATAAAATTTATGTTCTAGTCGGTCCTTCAGGTGTGGGCAAAAGCACATTCTTGGATTTACTGACGAAATCACTGACTCCGAGCCAAGGAGAAGTGATCTATCACGGTTTTTCAGCGCAAGAGGTGATGACGGTTTTTCAAAACAATCAACTCTTTCCTTGGCTAAAAGTCATTGATGCGTTGCGATTACCGTTGAAAATTCAAAAAGTTGCCAAAGAACAGCAAATTACTAAAGTTAAGACCCTTTTAGAAGACTTGAATTTAACGCCATTGGCTGAACAAAAAGTCGCAACTTTAAGTGGTGGGCAAGCACAACGGGTTGCGATTGGACAAGGATTGGTCGTTAAGCCGTCTTTTCTGTGCTTGGATGAGCCAACGTCTTCTTTAGATATGGAAAGCAAAGAAGAGATTCAGCGGTTGATTTTACAAGAACAAAAAAAGCACGGCAACACGTTATTCATCGTTACCCATGATATTGAAGAGGCGGCTTTTTTAGGCGATGAGATTTTACTAATTCGTAATCAACAACTGCATCCTTTAACGAATCCAACAAAAACACTCCGAGAACGACGAGATAGCTTGGATTTTTATGAATTTTGTATTCAGTTGAGAAAGGAAGTGCGCCGTCGATGAAACAAAAATCACATTGGCTGAGCTCTTTTCTTTTGGGCGTTTTATCGTTTGTTTTATTATGGTGGTTGTTGGCAATGTTGCTGAAAAATCGGGCGATTCCTGCACCATGGGAGACTTTTCAAACCATTTGGTCGCTAAAAGACCAAGTCCTTCTACACACTTTGGCGAGTCTAGGTAGAATGACGCTCGCTTTATTTTTTGCCTTTATGGTCGGTGTACCTTGTGGGATTGCGCTGAGTCTTTCGCCCCGTTTAAATTGCGTGTTATCTCCCTTACTTTATTTTTTATATCCCTTACCCAAGGTCGCTTTCTTGCCGGTCTTTATGATTTTTTGGGGCTTAGGTAATTTGTCTAAAATCATTTTGTTATTTACAATCATTGTTTTACAAATGATTGTCTTAGTTCGAGATGGGGTTAATCAAATCCCGAGAAATTATCAAAGAACGATGACGAATTTTCATGCCAGTCTAGGACAGAGAATTTATTATTTAATTTTGCCGGCAATTTATCCGCATTTATTAGCGAGTTTACGCGTCAGTATTGGAATTGCGTTAGCTTCCCTATTTTTTGCAGAGAACTATGCAACAACATATGGTTTAGGATATTTAATCTTAAGTGCTTGGACGAAGATGGCTTATGATGAAATGTTTGCGGGGATTTTTTGTATCGCCTTGCTAGGTTTTGCATTGTTTACTTTACTCGATGCTTTAGAGAAGCGACGAGCGGAATAAGAATCTTGTTCAGACGGATAAAATCGTTGAGAACTTGCGAAAGATTGCGAAGTTTCCTTGTCTGAAAAGCCAATATGCTTTACAATAATAACAACAAAGAAAAGGAGCGATTCAAATGGGAAAATTTCAAGTAATTGATCATCCATTAATTCAACATAAGTTAACAATTATCCGTGATAAAAACAGTGGCACGAAAGTCTTTCGTGAGGTTGTTGATGAAATTGCGATGTTAATGGCTTATGAAATTTCACGTGATTTACCAGTGGAAGAAGTTGAGATCGAAACACCAATGGTTCGTTCAGTCCAAAAACAATTATCAGGTAAAAAAGTAGCGATTATTCCAATTTTACGTGCAGGTTTAGGGATGGTTGATGGGATTTTACAATTAATTCCAGCGGCAAAAGTTGGTCACGTTGGATTATACCGTGATGAAGAAACATTAGAACCACACGAATATTTCGTAAAATTACCAGAGGATATCTCAAGTCGTCAATTACTTGTAGTGGATCCAATGTTAGCAACAGGTGGTTCAGCGGTGATGGCGATTGATGCATTAAAAAATCGCGGTGCTTCAAACATTAAATTTGTTTGTCTTGTTGCGGCTCCGGAAGGCGTGAAAGTTTTACAAGAAGCGCATCCAGATGTAGATATTTACACGGCAGCGTTAGATGAGAAATTGAATGAAAATGGCTATATCGTTCCTGGTTTGGGCGATGCTGGCGATCGTTTATTCGGTACGAAATAAGAAATTAAAGAAAAGACGTGTCAAAGTCGCAACGAATACTCGTTGGGAACTTGACACGTCTTGCTTTATTTATTAACTAATCTTTTTTAATTCTTTGTAGTTGATGATAATCACACCATTACTTCTAACCATCAAATCACGATTTTTTTTCGTTTCGTCGATTCCGACGACCGCAGAGTTTTTCAACTGCTTAATAATGGTACCAGTTTCAGCTTGATCTTTCACGGTAAAGCTGACAGGTGTTTCAACCTTAAATTCTAAACCAAATTCCGACGGGACAATAGTTGTTTCAAACTTGCCAAATGTTGCCATGTTCCAAAAAACCTCCCTTTTATATAATTCTATTATAGCACAGATTGACGAAAATGAGAAATTTTCAAGAAAATGTTCGAAAATTCTAATTAAAAAAATACTTGTCATTTTTTATTTTTTATTTTTTTCATTAAAAACACGAAAGGGATTCTTTAAAAAAGATTGAAAGTTGGAAGCTTTGCTTTCTTTTGTCAGCAAACCACTTTATAATAGAGAAGTATTTCTTAAGAAAAGAGAGAAGCGATGAATAAAAATATATTTAGAAACGATAATCGAATTGATTATGGCGTGATTTTACCAGTCTTTTTATTATGTTTAATTGGAATTGCTTCGTTATACGTTGCGTACGATCAAGCACCGATGTTTACCGGAAGCCCCTTGCGTGAAGCGTTTAAGCAAGCGATCTGGTGTGGTGTCGGTATGATTGCAGTTGCCATTATTATGCAAGTTAATGTCAAGTGGCTTTGGAAATTGACGCCGTTCCTTTACTTGAGTGGTTTAGTCGTCATGGGGTTGTTGACGCAATTTTATGACCGTGCAACTTTTGCTTTGACGGGTTCTAGAAACTGGTTTCGTTTTGGAAGTTTTAGTTTTCAACCAGCCGAATTAATGAAAATTGCTGTGATACTGATGTTGGCTTATGTGGTTACGAAACACAATAGTCGCCATCGAAAAAATAAAAGCTTAAAAACCGATGGTATCTTAATTGCCAAAATGTTAGCCGTGATTTTACCAGTTATTATTTTAATTATGATTCAAGATGACTTTGGCACGATGCTCGTATTTATTGCGATCTTAGGCGGCGTGTTTTTAATGTCGGGAATTTCATGGAAAATTATTATTCCGACCATTTCAGTGGTCTTATTGATTGGTGTGGGAACGATTTTCCTTGTACTAAGTGACACTGGCCGTGAGTTTTTGTATTCAATCGGCTTTTCAAATTATCAATTTGCTCGAATCGATTCTTGGATTGATCCATTCCATGATGTTCAAGGAAATTCGGCGCAAGTCGCCAATGCCTTAATGGCCATCGGTTCAGGCGGGATGACTGGAAAAGGTTTTAACGTCAGTGATATTTATATCCCGGTACGAGAGTCTGACATGATTTTTACCGTTCCTGCTGAAAATTTCGGTTTCGTTGGCGGTAGTTTTATTATTTTACTTTACTT
>DXBN01000129.1 GCA_019116505.1 Candidatus Enterococcus avicola
CTCATTCCGATTTTATTGGCAAAAATCTTCGAAACCGTGTAAACATTTGAGTGTACAGCCAGTGCAATATCTGCAGCAGAAATTGGTTCGCGATAATGAGTATCGATGTAAGTCAAAATTTGATGGGTTAAAGATAGTTTTTCGGACTGGCGTTTACGTAATTCAAAGACTTGAATAAATTGAGCGAAAATCAAATGCCAAAGTGCCTTTTGTAAATAATATTGACGATAATCATCAGTCGAATCGAGTGCTTTTATTTGCGCTAATAGATTCTTCATTTCATAAGAACTATCAAAGATGGGATTTTTAGGGCAATAGGCCGTTAATAATGATTCGTAATCCGAAAGGAAAGAAGAATCGATTAAGTGGATGGTTGCTTGGTAATCAAAAGTTGAGTAATAGCTATGAACGCAATGTGGGAAAATGATCGCAATCATTCCTTCAGTCAGTTGATATTCTTGTTGCTCAATTTTTAAAATACAGATTCCCGAAGTGACGCAAACTATTTCTGTCTCTTTATGTAAGTGATTTGGAAAATGAAAGTTTTGAATATCCATTCGTCTAAAAGGTTCATTTTCTCGATGGTTTTCATAAAAGGCAAACATTTCTCTCCTCCTTAAAAGATGCCAATTTTTGTCTACTTATTTTGTCTATCTGTCACGAAGTTTAACGGAAGAATTGATAGAATACAAGTGCTATTTGAAAGATTAAACCTATTAAATGAGAGCGGTTACTAATCGTTGTTACCGCTTTAAAAAGAGAGGAGAGATTCGATGAAACAAGCATTGATTATTCAAGGGGGCTGGGACGGTCATGAGCCAAAACTGACAAGTCATCGATTTGCAACGATGTTAAGAGAAGAAGGTGACTGGGAAGTTCGGATTGAAGATAGTTTGACCTATCTAGAAAAGGAAGAACATTTAGCTTCGATTGACTTACTTGTAATGTGTTGGACAATGGGTAAAATTTCAGCTGAACAAAGAGAAAATGTTTCGAAGCACGTAGGAAAAGGCATGGGGTTAGCTGGTGCTCACGGTGGGATGTGTGATGCCTTTCGAGAAGATACTGAATGGCAATTTATGACTGGTGGTCAGTGGGTTTCGCATCCTGGTGGTGATGGCATCCACTATACGGTTCATATTAATCATGGCTCAAGTCCAATTATTGCAGGGTTAAGTGATTTTAGCGTTTCTTCGGAGCAATACTATTTACATGTCGATCCAGCGATTGAAATTTTGGCGACAACGCGTTTTCCACATGATGATGTCCCCTATTACCACATTTCTAATAAACCCATTGATATGCCCGTTGCGTGGACAAAGTTTTGGGGAAATGGTCGAATTTTCTATCAATCATTAGGGCATCAAGATCGAATTTTTGATGAAAGTCCAATGGCTCATAAACTGATGAAGCAAGGATTACTTTGGGCTGGGGAAAGTAAAAGAGAAGTGGAGCGTTTGCAATTGACAACAGAACGTTTTGAGAATGATGCAAAAATGTATTAATGTAGGAGGTTAAATAATGAAAATGACAAAAGTTGCTTTAATTGGCGTAGGCGATATTAGTGGGATTTATTTAGAAAATTTAACACAGTTATTTAAACAAATTGAAATTATTGGTGTCTGCGATTTGGTTCGAGAAAAAGCCGAACGGGCAGCTGAAAAGTATCATGTTGATAAAATTTATGAATCGATGGCCGACGTTTTTGCGGACCCTGAGGTGGAAATTGTTTTAAATTTAACACGACCTTATGAACATTTCGAAGTAACGAAACAAGCTTTAGTAGCAAACAAGCATGTTTATTCTGAGAAACCACTGGCTGCAACAAAAGAAGAGGGTGAAATACTCGTTTCTTTGGCAAAAGAAAAAGGCTTAATGATTGGTGGGGCACCGGATACTTTCTTAGGCGCATCGATTCAAACGTGTCGTAAATTAATCGAAGATGATTTTATTGGTGAAATTGTTGGTTGTAATGCAGCGATGATTTGTCGAGGGCATGAAACTTGGCACCCAGATCCAGCATTTTATTATCAATTTGGTGGTGGGCCGATGATGGATATGGGCCCCTATTATTTAACAGCGATGGTTAATTTAATGGGGCGCGTAACAGGAGTAACGAGTGTTACGCGGAAATCTTTTGCTTCACGTATGATTACGAGTCAACCGCAAGCGAGAACAGAAATTAACGTTGAAGTTCCGACCTATGTGACAGGGATTTTAGAATTTGAAAATGGAGCGATTGGTAATTTATTAACGACATTTGATGTAGTCTATCAAGAGCAAGCACGTTTTGAAATTTATGGTTCAAAAGGAACACTTATTGTACCGGATCCGAATTTTTTTGGTGAGAAAGTTTATTTATTACGAAAAGGAGCAGACGATTTTAAAGAAATGCCATTGATGTTTGATTATCAGGAAAATTCACGTGGTCTTGGGTTGGCAGAAATGGCAGTCGCTTTGCAAAACGGTAGACATCCACGGGCGAATATGGAACAAACCTTTCATGTTTTAGATATTATGACGGCTTTTCAACGAAGTAGTGATAAAAAAGGTTACGAGAAAATTGAGTCGCCATATATGAAAGAGCAGCCAATGGAGTCGGCTATGATTTTAGGAATCATTGAAAATTAGAAAATTCCGAGGGTTTAATAGAGCCCTCGGAATTTTTTTGGAGTGTAGCCGGTTCGTTTTTTGAAGAGATCAATAAATTGACTTGTCGAATCAAATCCAACTTTGATCGCAATTTGCTGGATGGATAGTTCAGGTTTATTAATCAAGAGCTCTTTCGCTTGACGAATCCGATAATCTGTTAAGTATTGATAGGGACTTTGACCCATAAATTTTTTGAAAACACGACTAAAATACTGGGGACTAATATAACGATTTTGAGCGAGTTGAGTCACAGTGATCGCTTCCGTATAGTGTTCTTGAATTTCTGTTAAGCTAGGCTGAATATATTTTTTAAAAAGTTCATCATTTTCTATCGGTTCATAATACTGACCTAGTTTCAGTAAGAATTGATAACAAAGAACTGATAAGGAAAACTGTTCCGGTTCTTTTTCAAAAGCAGTAATCATTTTTTGAATGTTGTGGGTAAATGAAAAATGCTCGCTATTTTTGACAAGAATAAAGGTTTGATTGGCTAGAATATCATTGAAATGTTGTTTTAGATTGCCATCGAAGGTTGCGAAATTCGTTTGCCAGTCCTTTGTTATTGGATAATAAGCATGCGCCACAAAAGGAGCAATTAAAATTCCTTCCCCTATATTCAATATATTCAATCGAATTTTTTGATTTTCAATCCAAATTTCACCGATACCTTTTTCTTTTTGTAACCAATGATATAAAGGGTAGCCTTTCATTCGTTGTAAGCTGACTTGATCCCAGTGATTACCAATACTTTCAATACTAAATGGAAGTTTCGGATTGGATAAATTAAAATAAACAGTCATACGTTCGTCCACCTCGATGTTTCTAAATCTTATATTTAAAATAGTAACACAGGAAAAAATTTCTGTCAGATTAGATTTGTTTCTTTATTGTTTGTATACGGTATTTAAAAAATCATATATTTATTCAATTACTAATGTAAGAATGGTTTAAATCATCAAAAAAGTAACCCTTTTCTTCAATAGTCTTTTTTCTACTTCTTCTTTAAAATAAAGAGGAAGTAGTTTTTTTGTATGTTTTGAAAACCACCTGCTATGCGGGTGGTTCTAGAGAGCTTCCAGCGGGGTATTAAAAAATCCTCCTAAAATGATAAGATAGATTTGGTTTCCCGACCACAAACTATCAATCAAATAGGAGGTTCCTTATGAAAAAGGACAATCAAAGTTTATCACACACAACATGGAAATGTAAGTATCACATCGTCTTCGCACCAAAATACCGAAGACAAATTATCTATGGAAAATACAAACAAAGTATCGGTGAAATATTAAGAGAGTTATGTGAAAGAAAAGGCGTAGAAATTATAGAGGCTAACGCATGTAAAGATCATATCCATATGCTAGTTAGTATCCCACCTAAGTTAAGTGTCTCTGGATTTATTGGTTATTTGAAGGGGAAAAGTAGCTTAATGATATTCGATCGACATGCAAATTTAAAATATCGTTATGGTAATCGAAAATTTTGGTGTAGAGGCTACTATGTCGATACCGTGGGAAGAAATAAGAAACAGATAGAAGAATATATACGAAACCAAATTCAAGATGATTACGTAGCAGATCAGCTAACATTATTCGAGGAGTATGATCCGTTTACCGGAGAAAAAATAAGAAGAAATCATAAATCCTTTTAGGATCAGTGAGTAAATGTGGTGCGCGAGGGAAACCGATTCAGTAAGCCTTTTAGGCTTAGGCCGGCAATAGAGGCTTTCAGCCGAATCAAAAAAATCTAGTGGAAAAAAATTAACGAATCTTGCGTAAGTAACTGGTGACGACAAAAATATGCGGGTGATTTAGTAAAATACTTGCAAATCAAGTAGAATGTGTGTATAATTATTTTCCGTGAGTAGTCATTTATGGCCACTTTCTCTGCTCCTTTAAAAGTAAGGGAGCCTAAGACCATAGGGAGGTGAAAAATCAATGGAAAACGCGAAATATGAAATTTTATATATCATTCGTCCTAACATTGATGAAGAAGCAAAAACTGCTTTAGTCGAACGTTTCGATACAATCTTAAAAGACAACGGTGCAGAAGTTATCGAGTCTAAAGTTTGGGAAAAACGCCGTCTAGCGTATGAAATCAACGGATTCCGTGAAGGTATCTATCACATCGTTAAGATTTCTGCTCCTTCAGATGCAAATGCGGTTAATGAATTTGACCGTCTAGCAAAAATCAATGACGATATTATCCGTCACATGATTGTCAGAGAAGAAGCATAAATTGTTTCACGTGAAACAAAACGATGAGAGGAATGATTTATTTTGATTAATAATGTTGTATTAGTAGGTCGATTAACAAAAGATCCTGATTTGCGTTATACTTCAAGTGGTACAGCGGTAGCAACTTTTACACTAGCAGTTAATCGTAACTTCACTAGTCAAAGTGGCGAACGTGAGGCCGATTTTATTAATTGTGTCATCTGGCGTAAGTCAGCTGAGACGTTAGCAAACTATGCTAAAAAAGGGTCACTAATTGGGGTGACTGGCCGTATACAAACAAGAAACTATGACAATCAACAAGGTCAACGAGTTTATGTTACGGAAGTTGTAGCAGAAAACTTCCAATTATTAGAGTCGCGTACAGTAAATGAACAACGTCGTTCAGCACCAAGTGATGATTTTAATTCGAATCAACCAAGCTTTGGAAACAACAGCTACAATCAAAACCAAAATCAAACTTCTCCAACAAACGGAATGCCTAATTTTGATCGAGACACATCGGATCCGTTCGGTGGTTCATCAATTGACATTTCAGACGATGATTTACCATTCTAAGAAATTGATAGGAGGGAAATAGGATGGCACAACAAAGAAGAGGCGGACGCAAACGTCGTAAAGTAGACTACCTTGCAGCAAACCATATTGAACACGTTGACTATAAAGACGTTGAACTTTTAAAAAGATTTATTTCAGAACGTGGAAAAATCTTGCCACGTCGTGTAACTGGTACAGGAGCGAAAAACCAACGCAAATTAACTGTAGCAATTAAACGCGCGCGTATCATGGGATTACTTCCATTCGTAGGCGAAGAAGGTTAATTATTAGGGATCTCACTTAGGTGGGGTCCTTTTTGTTTTAATTAAAGTAAGTAACAAAACTATGCTAAAATAGAAGTCGCATAGACATTGTCTCAAGGGAATCAGTCATGAAACCTTGAAAAGTAGTCAAAAATAGTTTTTAATAAGAGACAGAAGCTTACAAAAGAAAAAGGAGCGATTATATGAAAGTTATTTTTTTAGAAGACGTTAAAGGTAAAGGTAAAAAAGGCGAAGTAAAAGAAGTCCCTTCAGGCTACGCACAAAATTACTTAATCAAAAACAAATTAGCAAAAGAAGCAACGAAAGAAAGTCTAGCAGAAGTTGCTGGTAAGAAAAAAGCAAAAGCGAAACAAGATGCTGAAATCTTACAAGAATCAAAAAATCTAAAAGAAATAATCGAAGCCGAAGACACCGTCGTTGAAATTAAAGCAAAAGCCGGTGAAGATGGACGTTTGTTTGGTTCGATTCCTTCAAAACAAATTACTGACGCTTTAGAGAAACAATATAAGATCAAAGTAGATAAACGTAAGTTAGATTTGAAACAACCGATTCGTGGTTTAGGAACAATGGAAGTTCCAGCTAAACTCCACCACGAAGTAACAGCAAAAATCAAAGTTAAAGTAATCGAAGGTTAATTTTTTATTAGCCAAACATTGAGCGAACGTTGAAAAAAACGTTCGCTTCTTTTTTTGAAAAAAACTTGATTTTCAAATCAATCAGCGTTACCATAGAGTTATTAGGAATGGGTTGTTAGC
>DXBN01000130.1 GCA_019116505.1 Candidatus Enterococcus avicola
ACTAGAGTTTGAAGCTTTCGAGCTGAGAAACTACAGGCTCGAAGCGGTCTCGCAGCTTTTGTCAACAAGGTGATTTTTCGCAGGGGAGCGGGAGGCTCCGCCCCTCTTTTCTAATGTCAAAAAAATCGATAGAGAAACAATTTCCTCTACCGATTCTGACGATTATTTTTACTCATTTTGGGCCCATCAACACAATTTGACGAACAACCGCATTTTTTGATTTTCTACTCTTGTTCGGTTGTTTCTTCTACTTCTTCCGGTTCAACAGTCGTCATTGTTACAACTTTTGCATCTTCTTCCATCTTAATTAGACGAACACCTAAAGTTGCACGACCGGTTTGCGAAACATCGGCTGTATGGAAGCGAATCATGACCCCTTTATTTGTGATCAATAATAAGTCTTCTTCACCTGAAACAGTCGTTAAACCAGCTAACGGACCATTTTTCTCGGTAACATTAGCCGTCTTAATCCCTTTACCACCACGGCCTTTGATTGGATATTCCGAACCTTTTGTTCGTTTTCCATAACCATTTTCAGTAATAACTAAGACTTCATCTTCGCCTCGAATAATCGAAGCACCAATCACGTAATCTTCTTCTCTTAAGCGAACACCACGGACTCCGGCTGCAGTACGTCCCATATCACGAACTGCTTCTTCTAAGAATGTAACAGAATAGCCATCGTGTGTCCCAATAATAACAACATCTTCACCTGTCGTCTTCAGAACATTGACTAATTCATCGCCATCTTTAAGGCCAATCGCAATTAATCCATTACTACGGATATTCGCAAAAGCTGTTACAGATGTCCGTTTTACGACACCTAAACGTGTTGTAAAGAAGAGGTAACCATTACCTGAAATCTCTTCATTATTCACTGAAACAATCGTTTGGATTTGTTCATTTGAATCAATTCCTAATAGATTGATTACTGGAATTCCTTTTGCCGTCCGACCATATTCTGGAATTTCGTAACCTTTTGCTCGGTAAACTTTTCCAACGTTAGTAAAGAAGAGTAACGTGTCATGGGTTGAACATGAAATCAATGTTTGAACATAGTCTTCATCATGGACACCCATCCCTTGAACGCCTCGTCCACCACGACGTTGTGCTCTAAATTCCGTATTCGCTACGCGTTTAATATAACCATTGCTGGTTAAAGTCACAACGATTTCTTCTTCTTCGATTAAGTCTTCATCTTCTAGATTCAATACTTCACCAATTAAGAGCTCCGTACGACGAGCGTCACCGAAACGTTGACCAATTTCATGTAATTCCGTTTGAATAATTTCAATTACTCGTTCTGGTTTTGCTAAAATATCTGCTAAATCAGCAATTAAAACAAGTAATTCTTGGTATTCATTTTCAATCTTGTCGCGCTCTAAGCCGGTTAAGCGACGTAAACGCATATCTAAAATCGCTTGTGCTTGACGATCTGAAAATTCAAAACGAGTAATCAAAGCTTCTTTAGCAGCTGCATCATTATTTGATCCACGGATAATCGCAATGATTTCATCAATGTGATCCAAAGCAATACGTAAACCTTCTAAGATATGGGCTTTGTCTTCTGCACGCTTTTTATCAAACTCTGTACGACGAACAACCACTTCTTTTTGATGTTCGATATAATTTTCTAAAATACGTTTCACACTTAAAACTTTTGGTACACCTTTTTCAATCGCTAACATGTTAAAACCAAAAGAAGTTTGTAGAGGTGTCATTTTATATAAATTATTTAAAATAACTGATGCGCTGACATCGCGGCGCACATCAATGACAATTCGCATCCCTTCACGCGAAGATTCATCACGTAAATCAGTAATTCCTTCAATTCGTTTGTCACGATGCAATTCAGAAATACGTTCAATTAATTTGGCTTTGTTGACCATATATGGCAATTCAGTTACTAAGATTCGTTCGCGTCCATTCGTTTTTTCAACGATTTCAACTTTTGCACGAATGGTAATAGAGCCACGACCCGTTTCGTAAGCACGACGAATACCCGATTTACCCATAACAAGTCCACCCGTTGGGAAATCTGGCCCTGGAAGTACTTCCATTAAATCAGCAGTTGTCGCATCTGGATTATCCATCAATACGTCAATTGCTGCAATCACTTCATTCAAGTTATGCGGTGGAATATTGGTTGCCATACCAACCGCAATCCCTGTTGTTCCGTTGACTAAAAGATTAGGAAAGCGAGCGGGTAAAACAGTTGGTTCCGACTCTGAATCATCGTAGTTACTTTGGAAATCAACCGTTTTTTTATTGATATCACGCAACATTTCTAACGCTAATTTACTCATACGTGCTTCTGTATAACGCATCGCCGCTGCACCATCACCGTCGACAGAACCAAAGTTTCCGTGACCATCAACTAGCATGTAACGGTAACTAAATGGTTGAGCCATACGAACCATCGATTCATAGATTGCACTGTCACCATGTGGGTGATATTTACCCATAACATCTCCGACAATACGGGCAGATTTTTTATGTGCTTTATCTGGTGTTACACCTAGTTCATGCATGCCGTATAAAATACGACGATGAACCGGTTTTAAGCCATCACGAACATCAGGTAAGGCACGAGAAACAATGACACTCATCGCATAATCGATAAAGGAATCTTTCATTTCGCTTACTAGATTAACTTCTTGAATGTTTTTCTTTTGATCTTCCAAAATTTTTCCTCCTTATTCGATTAAATATCTAAATTCTTCACGTAATGAGCATTTTCTTCGATAAAGGCACGACGTGGTTCAACTTTATCTCCCATTAACATTTCGAAAATTTGGTCTGCTTCGATTGCATCATCCACCGATACTTGTAACATTAAACGGTTTTCTGGATCCATCGTTGTTTCCCATAATTGGTGGTCATCCATTTCTCCTAAACCTTTATAACGTTGAACACTTGGTTTTGGTGTTGCTGGTAGGGAATCAACGACTTCTTGTAAACGCGTTTCCGCATCTTTTCCAGGTTGAACATAAATAATTTTCTTCCCTTGTTTGACACCATATAATGGCGGTTGCGCGATATAAACATAACCTGCTTCAACAATCGGACGCATGTAGCGATAAAAGAGGGTCAATAATAACGTTCGAATATGTGCACCATCGACGTCGGCATCGGTCATAATTACTAATTTATGATAACGCGCTTTTGCAACATCAAAATCGGAACCGAAACCCGTTCCCATCGCTGTAAAGAGCGCACGAATTTCTTCATTGGCTAAAATTTTATCCATTGATGCTTTTTCAACGTTTAAAATTTTACCTCGAATCGGTAAAATCGCTTGGAATTCTCGGCTACGACCTTGTTTGGCCGAACCACCGGCTGAGTCACCTTCGACAATAAATAATTCTGTTTTTTCAGGGTCACGACTTGAACAATCAGCTAATTTACCAGGTAAGTTACTAATTTCTAGCGCACCTTTACGACGAGTCACTTCACGCGCTCGTTTCGCAGCAAGTCGTGCACGCGACGCAAGTAAACCCTTTTCAACGATTTGACGACTAACAGAAGGATTTTCCATCAAGAATTTCATGAAGTGCTCAGAGAAGAGACGATCGGTTACTGTACGAACTTCTGAGTTGCCTAATTTTGTTTTTGTTTGTCCTTCAAATTGAGGATCTGGGTGTTTGATTGAAATAACAACCGTTAGACCTTCCCGTACGTCTTCACCTGTTAAATTTTCATCGTTCTCTTTCATCAATTTTTGTTTACGCGCATAATCATTCACTACACGTGTTAACGCAGTTTTGAAACCAGACTCATGTGTACCGCCTTCATAAGTATGAATATTATTTGCAAAACTTAATAGATTGGTGTGATAACCATCCGTATATTGCATTGATACTTCAACAATGATGTCTTGTTGTTCACCTTCAAGAAAGATAGGTTCTGGGAAAAGAACGGTTTTAGTAGCATTTAAATGCTCGACATAGCTCTTAATTCCACCCTCATAATGATATTCACTTTTAATCGGTTCTTCCGGACGACGGTCTTCAATCGAAATATTTAAACCACGATTTAAGAAAGCCAGCTCACGCACACGCTTTGAAAGCTTTTCATAATCAAATTCCGTTGTTTCTTTAAAAATTTCAGAATCAGGTATAAAGTGAACCTCTGTCCCATGACGATCTGTTTCACCAATTATGGCTAAATCAGAACCAACTTTTCCGCGGAAAAACTCTTGGTAATGGATTTTGCCTTCTTTATAAACTTTAACATCTAATTTTTCAGACAGGGCATTAACAACAGAAGAACCTACACCATGAAGTCCCCCAGAAACTTTATATCCGCCGCCACCAAACTTACCACCCGCATGAAGTACAGTAAAGACCGTTTCAACTGCTGGTCGACCCGTTTTGGCTTGAATCCCAACTGGAATACCACGACCATCATCGACAACGGTAATACTATTATCTTTTTCAATAATCACTTCGATTGTTGTCGCAAACCCTGCTAGGGCCTCATCGATTGAGTTGTCAACAATTTCCCAAACTAAGTGGTGTAAACCTTCAGAACTCGTCGAACCGATATACATTCCCGGACGCTTTCTTACAGCTTCTAAACCTTCTAAAACTTGAATTTGACTGGCATCATATGCTTTTGCTAATTCAGCTAAATTTTTTTCTTCTTCGGTCACTTCGCGTTCTCCCCTTTAATTAATCCTTGTTGAACATAATAAATCTCTGGTTCAACTGTCATTTTATTTTTTAAATGTTCTAGTGTCGTTGTCGTTAAAAATGTTTGTACTTTTCCTTCAATTGTTTGAAGTAAGTGAAGTTGACGAGAATCGTCGAGTTCACTCATGACATCATCCAATAATAAAATTGGATATTCGCCAGTCTCCTCATGAATTAAATCAATTTCGGCTAAACGAACGCTCAATGCGGTCGTTCGCTGCTGTCCTTGAGAACCAAATGTTTGCACATTTTTTTCATTTATTAAAAAAATCAAATCATCACGATGTGGTCCAACCGTCGTCATTTGACGGTAACGTTCTTTTTCACGACTTTTTGCTAAAGCAGTTAAAAAATCAGCTTTGATCGTCTCCAGATCAGTTGTTGTAAGCAAAGGTAAGCTTGAAACGTACTCAATTGCTAACGTCTCTTTCCCTTGACTAATTTGACCGTGTAATTGATTGGCCCAATATTCTAATCGTTTAACAAAAAACTGTCTTGCTAGAAAAATTTTGCTGCCAAAATCAACCAGCTGTTCAGTTAAAATATCCAAATACAATTCGTCGGTTTGTTTTTTTTCAAAAAGTTGCTTTAAATACTGATTCCGTTGCTTTAAGATTTTTTGATATTGTACAAGATCGTACAAATATATTGGATTAATCTGGCCAATCTCCATATCTAAAAACCGCCGACGCAATTGCGGACTGCCTTTGACTAAAGATAAATCTTCTGGAGCAAATAAAATCACATTCATTTGGCCAACATAGCTACTTAATTTTTTTTGTTCAATGTGATTGACTTTCGTTTTTCGGCCTTTTTTCGTTAATAAAAGTTCCAATGGTACAGTGGCATGTTTTTTTTGAACGAGACCTTTGATATACGCATTTCCTTCATCCCAACCAATTAATTCTTGTTCTTGGGTTGTTCGATGACTACGTGTCATAGATAAAACAAAAATGCTTTCGAGTAAATTCGTTTTACCCTGAGCATTTTCGCCTAAAAAAATGACTAAATTTTTATCAAAAGTTAAATGGGCTTCTTTGTAATTACGAAAATTTTTGATTTGAAGCTCATTTAGTCTCATTGAATTGATCCTGTGTTTTCATAAAAAAAGTACCCTCCCCGGGTATCTCGATCATCATTCCAGCATATAACTTACGGCCACGACGATTTTCAGGTTCACCATCAACAAAGACTGTATTATCAGCTAAAAACCATTTGGCTTGTCCACCGCTACCAATAATATTGGCTTCTTTTAACATTTGAGTTAACGTCATATATTCTGTTTGCAAATAAATATTTGTTTTCATTTTATCCCTCAATTCTATCAAGAGTTCACTCTTAATATTATACCCCTTTATGCCTAAAAAAACAAATTTATCCGGTTATTCTTTGTTTTCAGCAACTTTGAGCGCTTTTAGCTCTTT
>DXBN01000131.1 GCA_019116505.1 Candidatus Enterococcus avicola
CAAGCGGCTTTAGAAAGAATGTGGAAAGCGGTTCTCTTAAATCAATTCCATGATATTTTACCAGGCAGCTCGATTGCAGAAGTTTACGAACAAACAGACAAAGAGTACGAAGCGATGATTAAAGAGTGTCACGCGTTGCTTAAAGCATTACCACTCGCACAAGTTAAAAATGCCTATACGATTTATAACTCGCTTGGCTTTACGCGTGAAAGTGTCGCCTTGTTACCAATAACTGGGACAGTGACAACCGCTGATGGGACAAGCTTAACGACTCAGGTGACACATGATAATCAATTACTTGTGGCTGTACCAGAAATTGCTGCACTTGATTGCGTGAACTTGCAAGTCGAAGAGACAGAAGTGGTTCCTTTTGAGGTAGAAAACGTAGAGAAAGTCTTTGAGACCGATGATTTTCATGTAGTATTAAATGACAATTATGAGATTATTTCATTATTTGATAAAGCTTGTCAGCGTGAGATTATTCCTCAAGGTGAAAAATTAAATGAGTTGATTGCTTACGAAGATATTCCAATGGATTATGATGCGTGGGACATTGATGTTTATTATCAAGAAAAATCTTGGAATATCAACCAAGTGAGTGAAGCCAAATGGGTTGAAAAAGGCCCAATTCGTGATACCTTGAAAGTCGTTCGTCCGTTTGAAAATTCAACAATTACGCAATTTATTCACTTTAATCATGGCACAAGACGAGTTGATTTTGAAACAAAAGTCGATTGGCAACTCGATCAAGTCCTATTGAAAGCTCAAATGCCAATTGCCGTTAATACGCTCGAAGCAACTTATGATATTCAATTTGGAAATGTGACACGTAATATTCATAAAAATACGACGTGGGATTGGGCACGTTTTGAAAGTTGTGGTCAAAAATGGGTTGATTTATCTGAAGGAAATTATGGTGTCAGCGTACTTTCCGATTCGAAATATGGCTTTAGCACCGATTTCCAAAAAATAGGGATTACGTTAATCAAATCAGCGGTTGATCCGTATCCAAAAGCCGATATCGGATTACATGAATTTACTTATTCGATTTATGCACATGAAGGGACTTGGAAAGAGGGGCGGACAATGGAAGCAGGCTTAGACTTGAACGTACCTTTGCTTGTCTTAGAAGGTGAATTGACAACAACAACCGAAGCGGAATCTTTCTTTAGCATCGATCAAGCGAATATTTTATTAGACACGGTGAAAAAAGCCGAAGATAGCAATCATGTGATTGTCCGTTTATATGAATATATGAATAGCCAAAGCAATGCAACACTGACAAGTCAGTTGCCAGTCAAAAAAGCCGTCTTGTGTAATATGTTAGAAGAAGAGGAACAAGAATTAGTCGTTGAGGACAATCGCATTCAAGTGGCATTTAATCCGTTTGAAGTTCAAACCGTTAAAGTTTATTTTTATTAGGAAAGTAGGGGTTCGTGTTGTTAAAAGAGCTTATTAGTCAAATGACCTTAAAAGAAAAAGTGGGTCAGCTAAATCAACGTTTATATGGATGGCAATCGTATGAAAAAACAGCAGACGGCATTCAATTAACGGATTATTTTAAAGATGAAGTGAAACGCTGGGATTCACTTGGTGTGATTTATGGGGTTTTTCGTTCCGATCCATGGTCAGGGAAAAATTTAGAAACGGGGCTTTCAAAAGAAGAAGCGTTTCAAGTCAGTCAAATGATTCAAACATATATCGCTGAGAATACGCGATTAAAGATTCCTGTCTTATTAACGGAAGAATGCCCTCATGGTCATCAAGGGATTGATTCGATTACCACGCCAACGAATTATGCGGCGGGTTCAAGTTGGAATCCAGCATTGTATCAAGCGGCCCAAGAAATTGTTGCCGAAGAGCTTCGTGAAAAAGGAGCACATGTTGGTTTGATCTCAACACTTGATTTATGTCGTGATCCTCGTTGGGGACGGACGGAAGAATCATTCAGTGAAGATCCTTATTTAGCCGGTGAATTCACCAAGGCGGCTGTCAATGGTCTCCAAGGAGAAAAATCAGACAGTTCGCTAGCAGGGAATCGTGTTTTAGCCACACTGAAACATTTTGCAGCGCAAGGTTCAATCATGGGTGGGCATAATGCCGCACCCGTTGAGATTGGCGAGCGTGAGTTGAAAGAAATTCATTTACCAATGATGCAAGCGGGAATTGATGCTGGAGCATTAATGTGTATGGCAGCTTATAATGATATTGATGGTGTTCCATGTCATATTAATAAGCATTTATTGACAACTTTATTACGTGATGAAATGGGCTTTGAAGGCGCCGTGATGTCAGATGGTTGTGCCTTAGATGGTGTCGCTAGCCAATTGGGTAAAGCTGAAACAGCGGCTTTAGCGTTAAAAAGTGGCTTAGATATTAGTTTATGGGATAATATTTACCCTTATTTAGAAGAGGCGGTTTTAGAAGGCTTACTAGATGAAACTTTATTAGATGAAGCTGTTTATCGCGTGTTAAGATTAAAAGAAAAAGTCGGTTTATTTAATGAAGCACCCGAGTATACCGCGTTAACAGCTGCCGAAAAAGAGGCGCGTAACGTGGCCTTAGCAGAAGAATCAATGGTACTACTGAAAAATAATGGCATTTTACCAATTGATACAAATAAAATGAAACGTGTGGCATTATTTGGTCCCCATATCGATAATATTTATCATCAATTAGGCGATTACACACCGTTTAAAAAGATGGATGAATGCATTACAATCGCACAAGGAATCGCAGAAGCTACTCAAAATCGTGGCTTGGATTTTGCTGCGACTCAAGGAAGTTTTATTTCTTCAGCTATTCCAGAAGGGATTGAGGAAGCTTTAAAAATCGCTGAAACAAGCGATGTCTTATTTGTGACATTAGGTGGTTCAAGTGCTCGTGACTTCTCAACCGAGTTCGATGCCAATGGGGCCGCACTTTCTGGGTCAAATGAAATGACGAGTGGCGAAAACATCGATTTAGCCGATTTATCCATACCTCAACCCCAGATGGATTTACTTAAAGCGCTTCATGGAACAGGAAAACCGGTTGTGGGGATTGTAATTGCTGGACGACCGCATCTTTTAACGGCTTGTTTACCTTATGTGGATGGCTTATTGTTAGCAGGTTATCCAGGCCAACATGGTGGTCGCGCGGTGGCCAATCTTTTATTTGGTGCAAGCAACCCAAGTGGTAAATTAGCCATTTCAATTCCGGATGCAAATGGTCAATTACCGGTTTACTATAATTACCGCGATACACCATTTAAAAAAGATTACTTAGATTTGGCTGGTCAACCCATATTTACTTTTGGTTACGGTTTAAGTTATACGGATTTTGCTTTAACAAATACACAAGTAAGTCAAACAGAAACAGGCTGGATGGTTTCAGGAGATATCACAAACATAGGCAGTTACGATGGCGCGGAAGTTATTCAAGTTTATGCGAAAAAATATTCAAAAGATGTTTTACCACGGGTTAAAAAATTATGTGGTTTTGATAAAATTTATCTTGAAGCGAGTGAAACCAAAGCTTTTGAAATTCAAATTGCGAGTAGTGAATTAACAGATTTTGATATCGAAATGAATCGTCGTTCGTTTAAAGACTTTAAATTACAAGTTGAAATTAGAGGCGAAGTGTTAACCTTTGATTGTCATAATTAAAATGAAAAGTATCGATAGGGAAGCGTACTTCCTTATCGATACTTTTTTTGAAAAAATTATTAAGCTTCACGATTAATTGTACGGTATTGTCCGGGTGTGACGCCGACGGTTGTTCGGAATTTACGAGTGAAATTTGAGACATCATAGTAACCATTCTTTTGAATGATTTCTTTGATTGGGAGATTTGTTTTTATTAAATCTTCTTTGATTTGTTCGAGTCTTAAGTGGGCGATATATTTTGCAAAGGTCGTATCGCTCGCTTCTTTCATAATTTTGTTAATTGTGGCCGAACTTAAATTAAAGTGATCAGCTGTTGATTCAAGTGATAATGTCTCCGAATGAAAATGGTCATGTATGTAAGTAAATAACGCATCTTTTAATAAATTTTCTTCATTTTTGTTGTCGTTTTCTACTTTTTCGCAAATAATACTTGTAATGATTTGTAGTTGGTTTTCTAAACTTGAGTAATCAGAAACATCCATTAGCTGTTCCAAATCATTTAACAATTGCTCGCCGACAATCGTTGTTGCGACTTCCGCATATGTACTAATTAAATAACTACTGTAGAGTCGAAAAATGTGAAAGGACTGACTGTTATTCGTACCGTATGTGATTAAATCCTTAAGCGTCTCTAAAGCGACCATTTGATTTCCAAGTTGCAAACTTTGAATTAATTTTAATTGTAGATCTTTTGGAAATTGGAAATCATTCGTGTGATCAGCATTTGATTCGGTAATTTCTTCAAAGTAAAAAATGGTTTCATGATGATTTGAAAAACGATTATTTAAAGCCGTTAATGCTTCAACATAGGAATGTTTAATCATTAAAATATCCGATGTAGTCTGACCAACGCCAACTGGTAAGGCGATTCCACAAAATTCAATGATTGCACTGGAAATGAAATCAACTACCAATTCTTTATTAGAGTAACGATT
Organism: Candidatus Enterococcus avicola; assembly: GCA_019116505.1. Lineage (GTDB taxonomy): Bacteria > Bacillota > Bacilli > Lactobacillales > Enterococcaceae > Enterococcus_I > Enterococcus_I eurekensis. The sequence goes on from DXBN01000131.1 coordinate 4,583, forward strand.
GGCTGCTACAAGCAAGACCATTTCATTTTCGGTATGTTGCGTACCAATCCATTCAACGTCAACGCTATCATTTAATTTTAAGTGCGCTAAATGGGAGAGTAATTGGTGACTGAAGGAGTCACGTGCTAGAACAGGCGACTCATCCGTTACTTCAAGTGAAACAATCAGAGTGAAATAATTGGTTTCTTTTGAATGGTTGATTGTTTCAGAGAAGAGTTGATTGGTCGCGTCTTTATCAATCAACGAATCCGTTAATAATCGATTTAAAATCGTTTCTTTAATATAAGGTTGTTGTTGTTGAATCACTTCTTTTAAATCTGAGTTTTCTGATAAGAAGGTTGCCACTTTACGCTGCATGTCTTCAAAAGTTAATTTTTTATTTGAGGTTGTCAGTTTCCCATGTTTACGTAAAAGGGATTCAATTTTTTCATACGGTTGATAGGTTTTACGGCCTAAAAAGACACTAATGAAAATACCAATTATTAAGATTCCGACAATCGCGTAAATCGAAACTTTATAGATTTGGGTAAGACGAGCAACGGCTGTGTTCGTGTTGACAACATAGTAATAATTTAAGTTTAAAAGGTTATTTTTAAAATGGTGTAGGAGATAAGTATCCTTTTGCCATTTAAATTGTGTCGGTACTTCTTTCGTATTCAATATTTTTTTATTTAATACAGTTCCTAAATTGATGTTTTTGCCAGAAAAATCAAAAACTTGATTTTGCGCATTGACTAAAAAGAAACTGCCAGATTGTTCGTTTTCTAATGGAGCAAAGGCAGCATCGATACTTGTTTTTCGAATACTATAAATCATGGTAGCAACATTTTTACCGAAGGAATCTTGTGTTGGTACAGTGTATAAAAAGAATTTATCGGAGATTTTATTTTCATTCATTACCGAAAAAGTTGGTGTTGCTTGACTCAGTTGCTCAATAAATTGTTCTTCAGAAAGCATTGATTTCCAATTTGTTAATAAAATCGAAAGGTCGGTGCTCCCACTAGGCGTATAAAGTTTTTCCTGATCTTCAGGGAAATAAACATAGACTTCTTCAACAAAATTACTATTCAAGCGATACTTTGCTAAAGCTGAACGACTTTTAATCGTTTCAAATGGATCAGATAGTTTTTTTAGTGTAATCGAGGTATCGTAAGGTAGCTGCTGAGACAATAAGTCTAACTGACTTAAATCGCTTTCAAAATTGCCTTTTGCTTGTAATAAGGCATTTTTAGTTGATAACTCTAATTGTTGAGTGACGCTGTGTTTGGAAGTTGAATACCAAATCAACGACATTGGAATAAAAATAATAGCGAAAAACAGCACATAAGAAAAAATAGAATATTGCAAGATGTTTAATTTTTTAATCCATTTCATGACAATCACTTCTCTCTCAAGTAAATATACCCATCTATTATAACAGAAAATAACAGTCATCGAAAATGAACTTTTAAAAAAAAAATTAATCTAAAGCCAGACAGAGACTGAGAGGCTTTAGATTAATGTTTTTCTTAACTTTGAAAATCACGTTTTATATAACAATAGAAAGAAGCTGCTAAAAAGATACCACTAAGAAGACCAAGGTAGAGCGCTTCTGGGAGTCCATTATTTAAAATTGAGGAAGGGATACCTAGATGAACAGGTGACCAATTACTTAAAAAATTTAATTTTTCTTGCAAGCCAGACAAAATTCCTAATAAGTAAAAACCAAAGACGAGGGCTAATGACAAGCTTGTTGCATGACTGGCATTCTTTAATAGCGAAGAAACTAGGAAACCTAACGTTAAAAAGAAGAGGAGCACAAGCCATTCATAGAAGTAGATTTTAGTAATTCCTGAAATAATTTCTTTTTTTGGATCACTGGCCAATCGAAAGACTAGCAGGCTCCCCATTGAAGAAAGTCCAGATAATAACCAAAAGAATGAAATAACCGTTAGTCTAGCAATAAATTTTGAAAAAAGAATCGCTTGGCGTGAAATTGGTTGCGCATATAAAAAGTCAATCGTCCCTTCACTTTCTTCACTTATCAACGATTGCATACCTAACAGGCTCGCGTAAATACAAGCAGCAATAAATAGATATTGGAAATAATAAGCAAAAAAACCAACAGGCTTAAACATACTTGCTTCACCTGTTAATGAAATATTAAAAGTAGTAAGCATACTTTCAGGTAAGCCACTTAACATCGTATCCATCGTTTCCTGCAGTGAAGGAGTAAACATTTGGGGATAAATCGCAGAAAACGCAAAACTTAGTCCTGCAAAGAGTAGCGTCCAAATCAAGAATCCTTTATATAGTCTTTTCCACTCCATTTTAAATAATATCATTTTAAGTTACCTCCTTCATACAAGGATAGGAACTGATCTTCTAATGTTGGTGTTTGGACAGTGAAATCTTGAATGGTAGGTTGACTAAGAAATTGCAAAAGCTCCTTATTTTCACCTGTATAAAGTAGGCGCCATTGCTGATTATTATGATCGAGTACTTTGAAACTAGCCGGGAAATCTTGTGTTTGCAATGTTTTTGAATCAATCTTGACTAGTTTTCCTAAAGAGGTTTCTTTGGAAATTGTTTGTACTGTGATAATTTCACCTTCTCTAATAAAGGCTGCACGATCCGCGTAATCTTGAATTTCAGTTAAGTTATGACTGGACAGAAAAATCGTCATCCCTTGTGCATTTCGTTTTTTCAATTCGTTAAATAGGCGATGCTGAATAGCAGGATCGAGACCATTTGTTGGCTCATCTAAAATCAAGAGGCGTGGGTTAGGGAGCAGACTCGCAGCTAATGCAATTTTTTTGCGATTTCCAAGTGAAAGCTCAGAAACTTTTTTATGAGGTGCAATGTCAAATAAGTCAATTAAGTCATTAATGGCTTTTTTTGGTTGATCAAGCTGATGAAGTTGAGCCGTAATTTTTAGTAATTCAAGAGTGGTAAAGTTCGGATAGAAACGGACTTCAGACGAAACGTAACTAGTAAATTGGCGAATCGTTTTTGCTTGTTTTTGTGAATCAAGACTGAAAATTGCTAAATCACCAGTCGTAGGTTTAATAAAATCAAGTAAGGCTTTAATCGTCGTTGATTTTCCAGCACCATTTGGTCCGATAAAACCATAAATTTCACCTTCATTAACTTGTAAATTTAAATCATGTATGACTTCTTTTCCTCGATATTTTTTTGAAAAATGTTGGATATCAATTGCAAACATTTGAATCCCTCCTCAAGTAAATCTTTGGCTTAAGTGTAAGACTTTCGCTGAAAATAGTCAAAAATAAATCAAGCAGATACTCATAATACTTGAGATTTGCTTGATTTATTTAATTGGTTGAATGGATTAGGTGTTCAATCAATTTTTTAATTTTAGGAGTATTTTTATTTTCTTTACGAATGACAATATAAAAATAAATATCTTCAATTGCTTCTTTTTCAATTAAGGGAATCTCACAAAGCGTCTGTGCCTCTAAATTTTCCAAAATAGAAGTCTCAAAGAGAAAACTGATGCCTTTATTTTGCATAACCAAATTTTTTATAACATTGATATTAGCAATTTCATTCATATTTTTAAATTGCTCTAAGGAAATATTTTTTTGTTTGAAGAGATTCATCATTATATCAAAAACACCAGAGCCTTGTTCGCGTAGAAACAGTGATTGCTGACGTAAATCAGATAAAGTTATTGCTTGTAAAGCGCTTTTATTATCTGGTGAACAAATAGGAATCAATTTTTCCTGAATATAAGGAATCGCAATATATTTACTATGATCAAAAATACCAGCAACAATCGCAATATCCAATTCATGTTCATCTAGTTTTTTGAGCAAATAGTAAGTCGTATCTACTGAGAGCTCAATTCGTGCGTCATCTAATACTTCTTTTAAGGAAAAATCTTTGCGGAACAAAACAAACTCACCAATTGTTTTACCGCAACCAAGTTGGATTTTTTCTTCCATTTTGCTTAGATGGTGTTGGATATCATTCAGTTTAGGTACAACTTTTTGGAGCTCTAATGCTAAATATTCACCAGAGTTCGTGAGTGTTAATTGACGATTATGATAGTTGACGAGTTCTGTTGATAAATCATTTTGTAAAGATTTTATTTGTTGTGTGACTGCTGGTTGTGAGATGTTACACTTTTGAGCGGTTTTTGTATAACTAAGTGTTTCAGCCAAAGATAAAAAAGTTTTTAATCGATAATCTAACATGAAAGTACCTCCTGTTTCTATATAATAACGATAAAATTCAAAAATAACAACAAGACTTATTATAAGAGATTCTTATAGTTGTATAGTTTTTTTCGATTTTACTTTTCTAAGGGCATAAAGTAAGCTTTGTTTGTGAAGTTATTCTCATATTTTAGTCGACGAAATATGGGATATACCACGTTCATTTTTAAAATAGTTATCGGAGGTCAAAAAATGGAAGCAAAACAAGATAGGAATACGGCAATAAAAGAAGACATTAGTATCTTACAGAATAAAACACAACCAATTGTTGGTTTAATTATTGTTTTTGGATTAATTGGATTTGGATTTTACTTAAATCAATTAAAAATGTCGCTACCGATGCATTTATTAGCTGGTGTTTTAATGGGATATGTTCTTTCTCGAGGACGCTTTGGGTTTGCTGGTGGCGTTAAACGTTTAGTCGTTAGAGGAGAAGGCAGTTTAACTAAGGCCTTAGTAGTAATGTTTGCGATTACGGTCTTTGTAACTTTTGGTATCCAATGGTATGCAGCGCAGAATGGGGCGGTTGCGAGCTTTGTTGCAACGGCTAATCAAGCGGTCATTCCCGGGACGCAAAATGTGGCATTTACAAATATTGGAACGATTCTTGGTGGGATGTTATTTGGAATTGGAATGATGTTCGCAGGAGGTTGCGCATCAGGGACATTAACTGATATGGGAGAAGGAGAAGGTCGCGCATGGATTGTCATCGTCTTTTTCGTTTTAGGTTCGTTGCCTGGCGAGTGGGCGAGATCGGTTATCGATAATCAAGCAATCGGTAAAATTGGAACTCAAATGTACCTGCCGGATTCCTTGGGTTATTTTGGTGCTTTAGTTCTGTCGTTAATCGGTTTAGCATTAATTTATATTTTAACACTATTATACGAAAAGAAACGTCGAGAAAATGGGACATCTGCTGATATTTATGGCGACTGGGAAACATATGAACAACCTCTAGGTGCAAATGCGAACGTATCGAATATAGAAAAATTGTATCATAAGTTATTTATCGAGCGTTGGACGTTTATGAAAACAGGTTTTTTAATTGCTTTTGTTTGGATTTTTATTTTAGTTAGCCAAGGTAAAGCTTGGGGTGTAACATCTTCGTTTTCTCATTTGAGTGCAACGACTACTAATTTATTTAATATTCAATTTACGAATCCCGATTTAGCGGCGATTTCCGCTAAGGCTTCAGAAACGGGATTGTTAAATGACGGAGGCACTATCCGTAATTTTGGTTTAATCATGGGTGCCGTTATCGCATTTTTAATGGCTGGTAAATGGAAATGGCATCTTGATTTTAATAAAAAAGATAGCGTTTATTTTGTAAGTGGCGGCTTGTTAATGGGATTCGGTGCTCGCTTAGCTAAAGGTTGTAATGCTGGGGCATTATTTTCAGGGATTAGTACTTTCTCTGTCTCAGGATGGGTATTTTTAGTTGCCATGACAATTGGCGGATTGATTGGATTGAAGTATTTTGCTGGTAAAGCATGTACCTTACCAAAATTAAAATAAAAAATTAAAGGGATGATGAAAGATGAGTAAAAAAATTGTAATTGTAGGTGGCGTAGCCGGAGGCGCATCAACGGCTGCTAGAGTGCGTCGATTAGATGAGCATGCAGAGATTGTCATGTTTGAAAGAGGTCCTTTTGTATCGTTTTCAAATTGTTGTTTACCGTTTCATTTAAGTGAAACAATTGAAAAAGCAGAAGATTTGG
>DXBN01000003.1 GCA_019116505.1 Candidatus Enterococcus avicola
GATGGTATGTTTTGATCCAGAAACACTAGCTGTTTATCAAAATCAGTTGCACCTATAATAAATAAAAGTGGCTCTTAACGTTTTGACGTTAAGAGTCGTTTTTTGTTTATTTGGTGGATTATAGAATGAAGTTAGCCACCTAATTAGTGGTAAATGCAAAAACGCCATTCGGCGTGACATCAGGTATCATATTAAGTGAATCAAACCTATATGAAAGGATGTCCGTCAAATGACGCACTTAAATGATACCATGCCCACTAACCTTTTGGCCACTCATCGCAAATATGCACACCTTACTAAAGAAGAGCGAGTGATGATTGCGATTTTAAAGTCGCAAGGACTTTCCAATCGCGCAATCGGTCGTCAATTAGGAGTGAATCACCAAACCATTAATAATGAGCTTAAACGTGGTACAGTTCGCCAAATTCGTCGTCAAAAATTCAATGGTAAGACTTACGATTACCCTTATTACATCTACAGTTATGAAGCTGGTCAGAATATTTATCTTAAATGCCACCAACGGTCCGGTCGTCCTCGTTTATATTACCGCTCAAAGCGTTTTTTACAATTGGCCGACCAATTAATGCTTGGTGAATTTGATGAGCATCGTTACTCTCCTCAAGCAGCTATTTATAAGGCACGTGATTTGATGAGTGATGATTCACTGATCCCTAAGTCTGTTGTGACTTTGTATCAGTGGATTAATGATGGTGTATTCCGTACGTCTAACTTGGACCTTTTTGAGAAAACTAAACGTAAACACCATCAATCTCATCCACAAGCCAAAAAGTGCTTAGGACCTAACATTGCTCAACGTCCACAGGTTGCGGACCAACGGTCCGAAATTGGTCATTGGGAACTAGACACTATTCAAGGTCATAAAGATGGCAAGGATAGCGTTGTTCTAGTAATGACTGATCGTTTTTCACGGGTTAATATTACGAGAAAAATTACCAGTAAAACTGCATATGCAGTGAATCATTTTTTTGTTGAGTTGCGTCAGAAGCTTGGCAAGAGTGCTTACTATCGCATTTTTAAAACAATTACTTCTGATAATGGTTCTGAATTTAGTGAGTTAACGCGAGTTCATGACCATGTTTTTTACACTGACCCATATTCTCCTTGGGAATGCGGATCCAATGAAATCAATAATCGTTTTCTCCGGAAGGAGATTACTAAGGGCCAAGCTATTAATGATTATAGTAGTGCCCAGATTATAGCGACCAATAACTGGATGAATCACTATCCACGAGCCATATTTAATGGACGTTCTGCAATGGATGTTTACTGTAAAGCATTCTATCAAGAGATGTCACGTTCTCATCAACCAATAATTAATTGGTCAGTGCTATTTATTTCAGCTTAGTGGCTAACTTATTCTTGAAATTTAGAATTATTTTAATTTCTGGCTTATAACTGCCTTTCCTACCAAATTTAAGCCTCTACAAATGCCATTATCTTAGGCTTTTCTCTTCATATTTCCCCATGACATTACTCAATAGTCGAAGGAGTAATTTCTAAAGCTAGGATCAAATAGCTTGATTAAAAAAGTCGAGAGTTATTTTTTCAACAATGCAATCTTTATCTGACTAAAGCCTTAATAAGAAACATTACTTCATCTCATTACCAAGCCAAAATAATATATAAAGTCATCAAAGATGATTATATTATTTTTTGCACGTTATTCTCTATTGCTTTAATTTGCAATATAAGCCCCTCAGAACGCTATAAAGGCTTATTCGATAAGTTATTCAAATCATAAGATAAAACGCCACACAACGCTATACTAAGTGTTATATAGTAGCTTATAAATTCTAGGTTCTTCACCTTACTATACTTTTCATTCATTTCATAAAAAAGGCTTCATCTCTCTAACTGAGAAACGAAGCCTTCATTTTTTATGCTAGCTTTTTCACCTAATCTTTTTTATTAAATTTGGTGTATTTCTGGTGTACACACACCATAATTACCGACTTTTCCAAGAATTAAGTCTAAAGTAGGCCGTTGTACTAAAAACGTCTAAACGCCTTTATATCAACCATCTAGCTTACTTCTTGTTATTCTTCTTTTTCTTGGAATCGTTCTTAGTTTCCTTTTCTGGACGCATAGTTGGGAAGAAAATTAAAATAAAACAGGTACTGCACATTTGCCACTTAATATGTAGTACCTTTTAATTATTTAGCTTAATATTTTTATCAAGATAAAATAGCATACTATAGACTCAAGGCTCAATAAAAAGAGACATCATTTTGAGACAGATTGTTTTTTCAATGATTTAAGAGAGTCGAGCTAAAAATAGTTATAATGATACATGATTGCTCAATTTTGAAGAATGCACACGATTTTTGTCCCTTTATCCCTATTAAATCAATGTTTAAGAGACTTTATCTAATTTTCACATGCACACACTTTTTCTGTGTGCATAGCTGTGTGCATGATATTCTTAAATAAACAAAAATACTCCCTGATACATCTTTGTAAAACGTTGATATATCAGGGAGTATTAAACTTTGTTAAGTTTAGATATGCTGACTAGAGGATTCGAACCTCCGACCTCATCATTACTAGTGACGTGCTCTGCCAACTGAGCTAAGTCAGCAACTCTTCGTTGTCTCACCCGACAACAGTATTTATTAAACCATATAGATGGAAACTGTGCAAGTCTTTTTTGAAAAAAGTTCAAAAAAATTCCCCAGACTATAATTTTTCTGCATTTACGTTAAAATAGAAATGATAATAATTGTTG
>DXBN01000132.1 GCA_019116505.1 Candidatus Enterococcus avicola
AGTACTGCCAAAAGCCACAAAAAGGTAATCGGCTTCAGTCGAAAAAGTGTCTAAATAAGCAAGTAAACTCGACCACTCTTCTAGAGTATTGACATACAATTGATTCCGAAAAATATACCAGTCTACAGGATGATTCAAAAACAGTTGTTCCATTTTTTCAAAGAAACGATCATAGTAGCGCTGATTGGTTAGAATAACAATGTGTTTTCCTTTCAACCATTCTCGTTGCACACTCGTTGACAAAATTTCACCATACGTAATCACGGTTTCCAAATTTTCATTGCGGTATTGGATTTGCATCGCTATCACCAACCTTTGTCATCTTGCTTAATTATAACATAGCCCACATTTATAGACCAAATCAATGCCACCAAATTTTTCCAGACAAAAAAAGACTGTGACCTAAGCCACAATCCTCTTTCATTTATACGAAATTTTGATTGATGAACGGATGAAAAAAAGTCTATTCTGAGCATCTGGAAGTAAATTCGAGCATTGTGACTTTCTACTCCTCAATTAAACAAGTAATGCAAATAACGAAGGTTGTTCATTTAAACGAATATGACTCGGATCAAACGTGGCAATTCGCTCAAAAAGTGGTGGAACATCGGTCGTTTGTTTCGAAAGAATTCCTAAAACAACCGGACCTGTCCCTCGATTAATGCGTTTCGTATATTCAAAACGGGTAATATCATCGTCTGGACCCAGCACATCATTGACGAACTCTTTCAACGCACCAGGACGTTGCGGAAAATGAATCACAAAGTAATTCATTAAGCCTTGATAAATTAATGAACGCTCTTCGATTTCAGCCATTCGACTGCTATCATTGTTGCCCCCACTAATAATACACACGACCGTTTTGCCTTGAATCGCTGATGACATTTCTTCTAAAGCAGCAACGCTTAGAGCACCCGCAGGTTCGGCTACAATCGCTTGTTTACTATACAATTCGAGAATCGTCTTACTAACAAGCCCTTCATCGGTTGCAATTAATTGATCGACAAAAGCCCGTGCATGTTGGTAGTTCAGCTCACCAACTTCCTTAACGGCTGCGCCATCAACAAATTTGTCAACCGCCTCCAAAGCAATTGGCTGTCCAACTTCAAAAGCTGCTGCCATCGAGGCCGCCCCTTTTGGTTCCACACCAATCATTTGAGTCGTTGGCGAAACGGCTTTAAAATAACTGGCGACGCCACTGATTAGTCCTCCACCACCAATTGCTGAAATAACCATGTCAGCAGTGATTGCCTGTTTCGCTAAATCCTCGACAATTTCTAAAGCCACCGTTCCTTGACCAGCAATAATTGCTTGGTCATTGAACGGATCGATAAAGGCCATCCCTTGAATTTTTGCATATTCACGAGCCGCTTGGGCTGACAAATCAAAATTGTCACCAACTAGCTGAATCGTCACCCAAGGACCTCCAAAAAATTTAACTTGCGAAATTTTTTGCTGTGGTGTCGTTGTTGGCATAAAGATCGTTGCATGAATCTCTTTTTCACAACAAGAGTACGCCACACCTTGCGCATGATTTCCGGCACTCGCACAAACCACGCCCCGACTCAATTCTTCTGCCGACTTTTGTTGAATCGCATAATAAGCCCCACGCAATTTAAAAGAGCGCACACGTTGCAAATCTTCCCGTTTCAAATAAATTTGGGCATCGTATTTTTTTGACAAGTAAGCATCATATTGTAAAGGTGTATGAAGTACGGCACCATTAAAACTTTGATAAGCATCTTCGACTTGTTCTTTCGTGACGTAACTCAAAAGCTTCACCTTCCCTTTTTACTCTGCTGCTTTAACAAATGGCATCATCTTACGTAATTCATCACCGACTGTTTCAATTTGATGCGCTTTACGCGTTTGACGCATGTCATTAAAGTTTTTAAACCCTTGGGCATTATCATCAACGAAACCTTTGGCAAAATTCCCGTTTTGAATATCGGTTAAAACATCTTTCATCCGATCTTTAACGTCTGAAGTAATGACACGTGGACCTGACACGTAATCACCGTACTCGGCCGTATTTGAGATTGAATCACGCATTTTACCAAAACCACCTTCATAAATTAAATCGATGATTAGTTTTAACTCGTGACAAACTTCAAAGTAAGCCAATTCCGGTTGGTAACCACCTTCAACTAATGTTTCAAAACCAGCTTCAATTAAACTTGTTAAACCACCACATAAAACCGCTTGTTCACCAAAAAGATCGGTTTCTGTTTCTTCTTTAAAGGTCGTTTCTAAAACACCAACACGAGTGGCTCCAATCCCTTTAGCATAAGATAAAGCTGTTTCTTGCGCATTGCCTGTCGCATCTTGATAAACCGCATAAAGCGCTGGCACAGCAAAGCCTTCCGTAAAGGTCCGGCGAACTAAATGACCCGGTCCTTTTGGTGCAACTAAAAAGACATCAACATCTGTTGGAGGGGTAATCACATCAAAATGAATATTAAATCCGTGAGCGAAAACCAATGAATTACCTGCTTCTAATGATGGCGCAATTTCATTTTCATAAAGTGCTCCTTGAATTTCATCCGGCGCTAAAATCATGATTAAATCGGCTTTTTCCGCTGCTTCTTTGACTGGATAAACTTCAAATCCATCTTCTTTCGCAGCTTGCGCTGATTTTCCTTCACGTAAACCAATGATGACATTGTGACCGTTATCGCGTAAATTTTGCGCATGCGCATGCCCTTGGGAACCATACCCAACGATTGCAATTGTTTTTCCTTTTAAATTATCTGTCGCCACATTCTCATCATAATATACTTTAACCATTCTTTCTTCCTCCAATAATGTTTGTATTTTTTATCCTCTTTGTAATCCAGTGATGCCTGTTCGTGCCAATTGTTTCAAACCATAAGGACGAAGCACTTCAATACATGCATCAATTTTCTCGTGGGTACCAGCCACTTGAATCATGATACTTTTTTGTGCAACATCGACAATATCTGCACGAAAAGGCGCAATTACTGCCTGAATCTCTGAACGAATTGCTGTCGGTGCATTGACTTTAATTAAAGCCAACTCCCGTTCAATATGTGGGTCGCTTGAAATGTCTAAAACTTTAGAGACCTCGATTTGCTTATTTAATTGCTTAATTACTTGCTCGAGTTCTGCTAAGTCTGTCACATTCACGACAATGGTCATGCGCGATAACGCTTCTTTTTCCGTCACACCAACTGAAATACTTTCGATATTCACTTGACGGCGGTTCAAAACACTCGTTACTCGGCTTAAGACACCTGATTTATTTTCTACTAACGCAACGATTACTCGCCTCATAACCCTTCCACCCCAATCATTTTATGATTTGGCATACCCGAAGGCACCATTGGTAACACATGCTCCTCGCTCGAAATAATCACTTCAATTACTTGTGGACCTTTATATGTAAAAGCTTCGTTCAAATCCTCTGTTAACGTCTGAGGATCGACTAAGCGAGTACCCTTAATACCATATGCTTCCGATAGTTTCATAAAATCTGGTTGAGAATTAAAAACTGAGGCTGATAAGCGATTTTGATGGAAACGCTCTTGCCATTGACGAACCATCCCAAGAGACCCGTTGTTCAAAATTACAAACTTTACATTGAGTTCGTATTCATTTAAGATCGCTAGCTCCTGATTGGTCATTTGAAAACCACCGTCACCAACAAAGACCACCACATCTCGATTGCGATGAGCAAATTGTGCCCCAATCCCAGCCGGAATACCATAGCCCATCGTGCCCAGTCCGCCACTCGTAATTAATTGTTTCGCAAAATTGAAAGGATAATACTGCGCCACCCACATTTGATGTTGACCCACATCGGTAATAACAAAAGCATCACCATTCGTAATTTCACCAATGATTTCAATCACCTTTTGCGGCTTAATTTCACTTGTATTGGCTCGATCGTAACCGAAAGGATGATTGTTTTTTCTTGATTGACAAAGCTCTTGCCAATCAGTCATTTCAATTTTTTGATATGGATAATCTAACAAATGTTCTAGCGCAACTTTCGCATCTCCTACAATTGGAATATCCGTTTGGATGACCTTACCAATCTCAGCAGGATCAATATCAATATGAGCAATCGTCGCATGTGGCGCAAATTCCGATGGACAAGAAGCCAATCGATCATCAAAACGACTGCCAATATTCACAAGAAAATCGCATTCTGCCAAAGCCATATTTGCAGCGTAACTACCATGCATCCCACCCATCCCTAGAAAATAGGGTGAGCTAGTTGGGACAATTCCTAAACCTAATAACGTGGAGATAACCGGCAATTCATATTTTTCAACAAACTCACGAAGTAACCACTCTCCTTGAGCTGCCGTCACCCCCGCACCAATTAGTAACAACGGACGCTGCGCTTGCTGTAAACCAGCCATCAAGCGCTTAATTTGGCTAGTCGATGGATTTAAATTGGGTTGGTACGTTGGTAAAGAAACAATTTGTTTGGCATCATCTGCTTGCGTCACTTTTAAGGTCATATCTTTTGGTAAATCGATTACGACAGGCCCTTTCCGACCAGTTGTTGCAATATGAAAAGCTTCAGCTATCGTTTTTTCTAAATCATTGATGTCCCTGACTTGATAATTGTGTTTCGTAATCGGTAAAGTAATCCCTAAGATATCAGCCTCTTGAAAAGCGTCTTTACCAATCACCGGACTTGCTACCTGACCAGTAATCACGATTAAAGGCGTGGAATCCGCCATTGCATCGGCAATTCCAGTAACTGCATTCGTTGCCCCCGGACCGCTCGTTACTAACACAACACCCGGATTCCCAGTTGATTTAGCATAGCCTTGCGCTGCATGGACGGCCCCTTGTTCATGCCTCGTTAAAATATTAGGAATTTCAGCATCATATAAGGCATCATATATTGGCAAAACCGCACCACCTGGATAGCCAAAAATCAGTTCAACTGCTTGTTTCTGTAAACAATGAATCAATAGTTGAGCACCAGAATATATTTGCTTCGTCGCTTCTTCCGTCTGTACATTCTCCATTCTAGTTCCTCCTATTTTTCAAACCCTTTTAATTTTTATTTTCTACCTGTTATCTAAATTCAAATAAAAAAGAACATCCTTCTAAAAACTTAGAATGGATGTTCTTGTAAAAGAATCCCATTCCATAACACGAATAGGACTTAAACAATCAGAGCAACATTCGCTCTGCGTTCCAAGTCCCTACCTAATAATGACTAATAATAAGTATAATTTATTCGTGTTCATCGAAATCGTCCTCTCAAACTTAATTTTTCTAACTTTTTTATAATATATCCTTAATCAAATTAAAAGTCAATGAGTTTTATCAGAAAATTTAAACTTTTTAGAGAAAGAAAAAAATCCTTTGAGAGATCAGAGGATTTTTTCGAAAATTGGTAGCATTCAAATCAACATGGCTCTAATTTCAATCCACTCAACCTAAACAGGTTGAGACATCCCGCCTGGCACGCACGCCGTCACAAAAACGGATCTCAATCCACTCAACCTAAACAGGATGAGACAAACCTAAGGCAGATT
>DXBN01000133.1 GCA_019116505.1 Candidatus Enterococcus avicola
TGGATGAACTCTCTGATGATGAAAAAGTATTGGTTGCCAGAGCACGCCGTATTCAATTTTTCTTGTCACAAAACTTTAGTGTAGCAGAACAATTTACCGGCCAACCTGGTTCTTATGTACCTGTTAAAGAAACTATTAAAGGCTTTAGAGAAATTCTTGATGGTAAACATGATCAACTTCCTGAAGAAGCCTTTAGAAATGTTGGTACAATTGAAGAAGCTGTTGAAAAAGCGAATAAATTAGGCTACTAGAAAGAGGTGTCCTATGAAGCCAAACTTAACAGTTAATGTAGTGACTCCTAATGGGCTAGTTTATGAGCATCATGCTGTTATTGTAGTCGCAAAAACAATCGATGGCGAATTAGGTATTTTGCCTCGTCATGCCCCAATAATAGTTCCTTTAGATATTGATGAAGTTCGTATAAAACGAACTGACTCAGATACTCATGTGGATTGGATTGCGATAAATGGAGGAGTCATGGAGGTCCGTGATGATCGAGTGACGATTATAGCTGATAGTGCTGAAAGGGAACGTGACATAGACGTTTCTCGTGCCCAACGAGCTAAGCAGCGTGCTGAACGTAAAATCGAACAAGCCAAGCAACAAGAAAACGTGGATGAATTAAAACGTGCTCAAGTTGCTTTGCATCGTGCCATCAATCGGATCAATGTGTCGAAACATCGATAAAAATAAAAAATGGAACCTATAAAATTAGTGGTGAAAATCTAATTTTATAGGTCCTTTTTTGGATTCTTTAAAATTGAATGTTGATATACAGTTGAAATAATGTAAGCGCAAAATGAAACGGTATCTTTAACAGACCTCACTTTCATTCTATACTTACTCTATAGTAAACGAGTTGGAGGAATGATGATGAATAAAAAACAAGATATCGTAGCTATTTCATTGCACCAAACGGATTCAAATATTAAAGAATCCGTTAATAAAACGCCACAGGAACTCAAATTAGCCTGTCGAATTAAAGATGTCGCTGGCAATCGAGATCTTTATATCTATAATGGCATCGATAAATACATTCTTTATACTCTTCTTAAGGAACTAGAATGATATGTTAATCGATTATTCTGGAGTCAAACAAATTTATATTGTTTGCGGAAAAACAGACATGCGTAAATCGATTGACGGACTCGCGTCCATTATACAAGATCACTATAATATGGACGTTTTTGAAAACAGCCTCTTTTTATTTTGTGGTGGAAGTCGAAATAAATATAAAGCTCTTTATTGGGAAGGTGATGGCTTTATCTTGCTTTACAAGCGTCTTGAAAATGGCGTCATCCAATGGCCCCGAACCAAAGAAGAAGTCCGAACGATTACCCAACAAGAACTGAGATGGCTTTTTGAAGGATTGAAAATAGATCAACCAAAAGCGATAAAAAAAGTAAAAACGGGGTATTTTAATTAATTTAAAAAACAGCTAAAAACGTTGTCAAACCAACGGTTTTAGCTGTTTTTTTATGCGTTTCATGGTATAATAAAAGTGATAATTGGAAGGAAAGGCAGGTGTGGAAAATGACTGAACTAGAACAAACCTTGATCAAAAAACTAGAGTTAGCAAATGAACAAAACAGACAATTAACCGAACAGTTAGTAGTATTAACGGAACAAGTGCAGTTGCTTACTCAAAAGTTATTTGGTCGTTCTAGTGAGAAATCTAACATAATCCCACCTGTTGAAAACCAGCTGAGTTTATTTACGGACGAAGATTTAAATATATTTAATGAGGCAGAGGTCGATCAAGACAAAAAAGCACCTGAAATCAGTCACTTAGGAGATCTTAAGGCGAAGAGACGGACGATTGGACAAAAAGAAAAGATGATAAAAGATCTTCCAGTCATCAACGTTAATTGTCTGTTACATGAAGAAGAATGCCATTGTGAGTGGTGCAATACAGAATTAAAAATCATTGGAAAAGAAGAAGTGCGACAAGAAGTTGAATTTATTCCTGCTCACCTGAAGGTGAGAAAAATTATGCGCTATGCTTATGAATGTCCAACTTGTAAGAAAGATGGTGCAGACGCTATTGTAAAAGCCCCAACACCTGTGCCTGTTATCCCTAGAAGCTTAGCTTCTGCAAGTTCAGTCGCCTGGTTAATGCATCAAAAATTTGAATTGAGTATCCCTTTCTATCGGCAAGAAAAAGAATGGGAAAATTATGGAATCGAACTTAGTCGTGCTACTATGGCAAACTGGGTCATCACAGCCTCTAATCTATGGTTAAAGCCTATATATGACGTCTTACATAAGCAATTACTGCAATCACGAGTGATTCATGTAGATGAAACGACGATGCAGGTTTTAAATGAGCCAAATAAACCGGCTACCTCAAAGTCTTATATGTGGCTTTACCAAAGTAGCAAAGATGCCTCTGAGCAAATAGCACTTTACCAATATAAACCTACTCGAGCTGGAGAAAATGCGCGTAAGTTTTTAGAAGGCTATCATGGTTTTATGCACTGTGATGGATATGAGGGCTATAATAAAGTCACGGATGTTACACGTGTCGGCTGCTGGGCTCACCTACGCAGAAAATTTAATGACGGCATTCCAAAAAACAGCACGAAAACTAAATCTCAGTCTGAGATTGGAAAAGACTTTTGTGATGAACTTTTTGAGATTGAGCGAACGATCGCTTATCTTTCTCCAAAGGAGAGACTCCATCTACGGAAAGAAAAAGCAACGCCAATCTTAAATCAATTTTGGAATTGGGTAGAGCATACAAATGCATTAAAGAATTCCACTCTTGGAAAAGCATTGCAATATGCAAAAAATCAAAAGGTTTACTTAATGAACTACCTTGAAGATGGGGAATGTCAACTCTCGAATAATTTAGCTGAGCGCAGTATCCGTCCATTCGTAGTTGGTCGTAAAGCTTGGAATTTTTCTACCAGTACCAAAGGTGCAACAGCGAGTGGCGTTGTTTATAGTTTAATCCAAACTGCAAAACTAAATGGATTAGATCCGTATAAGTATCTTAACTACTTATTTGAAGAACTGCCCGACACACCATTTAAAGAATACCCTGAGTTACTTCAAGGGTTATTGCCATGGAGCACAGAAGTTCAAGAAAATTGTAAATAACCCTCACTATAATATAAAGACATTATAGCAAGGGTTATTTGTCATAGCTAGATACCGTTTCATTTTGCGCTTACATGGTAATGGAACAAATTCATTTTTATTTGACATTAATTAAACCTCCCAAGATACTTTCTGATTCTAAGTATAATGGGAGATTTGAATATTTTACATATACTCTGTGATTACTCGCTTACTCCCCAACACGTATCTTTTCCATAGCGAATCCTTCATTTAATCAGTTAATTAAAAAGGCAAGAAAAGGCGCTAGCCCTTTCTTGCCTTTTAGTTGTTGATTATCTTACGTAATCTAAAATCGTTGTTTGCATAATTTTTGTTCCCATTGCCATCGTTGTTTGATAGCCTAACATTTGGTTTTGATATTCCATGTATTTCTCGGCAATATCAACGTCTTGACGATCGGATAATGATTGCGTCAATGAAATTTTTTCTGTTTCATTTCGTGCACCGGCTGATTTCAAACGGTTCGCTACCGCACCGATATGTGTCCGGTTATCAACGAAATTACTACTGAATTTATCTAAGCGTTCCATCAATTCACCTGACAACGCTTCTTTGTCGCCGTCTTCGCCAGCATTTAAAGCCGTCATAACATCATTAAAGAAATCACTTAAATCATTACCATCAGCGTCTTGCATCATTTTTTTACCATCGGTAACTAATTCAATCGTCACGCCGTCAGAAATTTCACGTACTAATTGCTTGCCTGGATCCGATCCGTGATAATTAATTCCAATTACATCACCACTGACTGGATCTTCTTTTACTGAAAACGGCACTGTATCCGTCTTTTGACCAGCAAAGACATAACGTCCATCGAAGTTCGTATTTAATGAATCCACCAACGAACGAATCTCTTGTTGGATTTCATTTTTATTAGCACCAATTTCGTCTTTTCCAGCAGTTGCTGTTCCAGAGGCTTGAATCAATGTTCGAATACGTGCCATTGATTCGCCAACACTTGATAGTGCACCGTCTTGCGTATCACTCCAAGAAATACTATCTTTAATTTCTTGCGCATACGTAGCATTTTGTCCTAATGCTACGTTTAAGTTCATAATTTTTGAAACGAGTAGTGGGTTGTCAGACGATTGACTAACTTCTTTCAAACTCGCTAATTGGTTTAATGTTTTTTGAACTTTAACCGCATTACGGTTTAAGTTTTTGATAAAATCGTTATAAGTTACATTACTAGAAACACGCATTTTGATTAAACTCCTGTTCGATTAATTAAGGTATCAAGCATCTCAGAGACGGTTTGAATAATCCGAGCATTGGCTTGAAACGCCTGTGAAAAACGCATCACATCTGAAACTTCCTCGTTAATGTTGACGCCTGAAATGGATTCATTTTTATATTCTAATTGATTTAAAACAGTTAATTGTGAATTAGCCGTATTATCTGCTTGTTGTTTCGAAATCCCGTTTTTCGTCACGATACTATTGTAACGCTCTGAAAAAGTTAAGCCATCTGCATCTTTTTTACTAAACAAACTACCGATTTCTGTCGCTAAGGACCCATCGCCGGCTTCTGGATTATCACCTTTACCCACAACTAGTGTACTCGGATTATCTCGTAACGATTGATTGACTTGCATTTTACCATTCACATCAAAGGTAAAGAAATCTTCACCTGATTTAGCTTTATATGCACGGTTAATCGTATCAGCGACACTTTTTACAAACGCTTGAAATTCTTCTAAGCGATCTTTAACTTCTTTGGTTGCTTCTTGAAAACCACCGATTTGGCCCTCTTTGACTTCTACTTCTGAAACCGTTGCAGGCGTTGTCGATGTGTCCGCTAAAACAATTGTACCTAGTGGTAAATCGCCATCTATTGTGACTTTATTTTGAGCATTGCCACCTAGTGAAATCGTGTTACTTGAGCCTGTTTCACCTGTTACGGCACTAATTTCCTTGCGGCCATCCAGTGACAAAATTTCCGTACCTGTCGCTTTATTACCAATTTTAAGCGAAGAAACACGGCCATACATATCTGTTTCTGACGAAATATCGGCCATACCTGATAAGTCTTTCAAGAGCGAGTCACGACGATCTAGCAAATCATTTGGTGTGGTGTTTTGGCTCGCTAAATCATAAATTTGACCATTTAGAATTTGCAGTTCTTTGACTTTTTCATTAAAATCAAGCGCACTTTTTTCAATGTTATCAATCATCTCGCCTTGCAACTCACCAATTTGATTCCCTGTTTGGTTAACCATATCTGTAAAACTATTACTGTTTTCAACAACCAATGTCTTAGAAGTTCCCAATTCTGGATTACTACCTAATTTAGCCCAAGAATCGTGCATGACAGATAACTGGTTAATCATCCCTGTCTTAGAAGGTTCATTCATGTACTGTTCTAATTGTCCAAGTGCATGCGATTTTTGTTCGAAAAATCGGAACTTCGAATAAGCCGTTTGTGTTTGTGTCCGGATGAAACTATCTGTAATTCGATCAACACCTGCTGTGCGGACACCTGTTCCTAGCGCGCCAACTCCTGCCATTAAATAAGGTTGCTCCGTCTGCATACGAACGCGTTGACGGGAATAACCGTCAGTATTCATGTTTGAAATGTTATGTCCACTCGTTTGTAGTGCGTTTTGGTTGGCATTCATTCCACGGGTTGCTGTGCCTAATGTTCCAAATAATCCAGTCATAGTTTTCTCCTAAAATTTTGTATTAATCATTGTTGTCGATTGTTGATTGTTCATACCTTGTTTTTTTGAATATGTGGTATGCGTTGATGATTGCATCGTCGTTTTAACGGCATTCATGAGCATCGTTTGATAGCTCATCGCTTGCTGCGTTAATAATAAATTTTCTTCTTGTTGTATTTGAATTGATTGAATCAGTTCTTTAATTCTCGGCGTGATACCTCCTTGATAGTCCGTTAAAACAGAAAGATAGCTTTCTTTTTGTTCGACAAGTGCTTCAAGTTTTTCCGACTGATCTTGAACTAATACTTTCTTTTCTTTTTTTAATATTTGTAAAAAACGGTGTAATTGTGTTTCAAATTTTGCTTCATTCATCCCTATTGGTCCTTCATGTGTTGCCACATACTGTCAGCAATTTCTTTCGGTGAAACCTGATACGTGCCTTCTTGAATGGCTTTTTTAATTGCCGCAACTTTGTCCACATTGACTTGATTAGCCTCTTGATTGCTACGGATTTTTTTCGCGGTTTCAGACAATTTTACTGATGGGTTGCTGGCAGTCTTTTGACTCTCTTGTGTCGCTGGACTATCAACTGAACGTTTTTGTTGATAAAGATCTGAGCTGTATTCACCGTAACTTCTTTCGATTTTCATAAAAATCCTCCTCTACTTGTTTCTCTTACTCATATTATCGGTGAAAAGCAAAAAAAGTTAAACAAAATTGTTTAACTTTTTTGCTTTTTTTTAATGTAAATTGTTTAAGCGTTGTTTTTGCGAAAGGATATTTGTAATTCGCACCCCAAAACTTTCATTAATAACGACAACTTCTCCAGTTGCAATTAGCTTGCCGTTTAATAAAATTTCTAGTGGTTCTTCAGTCAATTTATCTAACTCAATAACCGATCCAGTATTTAATGCTAAAATTTCTTTAATCGATTTACGA
>DXBN01000134.1 GCA_019116505.1 Candidatus Enterococcus avicola
CTGGATCTGGTAAAAGCGCTCCTATTACAATCGTTTTTTGACGCATCCCTTGAGAAAAGCTGCCAATTGGTACATCTTGATGGCAGAACATATCAAATAGCTTCGCTAATTCTTGCATCCGGGCCTCTTTCTTTTCCTTGCTCATTTCATATGCCGCTGCAATCAAGTCCCAATACTCAGCAGCTGACAATTGTAAAAATAAATCGGGCGTGTCGGGAACATAGCCAATGCGTTGCTTAATCGCTAGACGATTCGCACTCAACTCTTGCCCGTCAACGATAATTTGACCACTCGTTGGATCAAGCACAGAGACTAAACTCTTAATTGTCGTTGATTTTCCTGCACCGTTATGACCTAAAAAGCCAAAAATCTCCCCTGTTTTAATTGTTAAATTCAAATTATCAAGTGCAACTTTCTTACCATATTTTTTCGTAACCCCTTTAAATTCAATCATGTACTCCCTCATTTCTTTGATTTATGAACTATTTTAAGTGTAACGCTGATTGAAGTATCTGTCTATGGTCCTTAAGATGGATTTGGAAGTAACGGAGAAATACAAGAATAGGTTATTTCAGCACTAATAATCAAAGATAGACACAAGTAAACTCTGTTATGCGATTCGTATTCGTGCAAAAAAAGCCCACAGGTCTTAACCTCCAGACTTTTATTTAGAGTGCTAGTTTAATAGTAAATGACAATAGACACAAATTAGTTATTTTCCTCATAAAAAATTCTTTCTAAAACCTACGATAGATTTGAGTAAATTCCAGGCACACATATATAACGCTTTCAATTGATGAATTATTGTTTATCCCTAATTTCTTCAAGTACTCGGAGAATCTTCTGACAATACTTGAAAAACAATACAACCGCCAAAAACTTGAAGAGTATAACAACCCAATTAAAAATCAATACAAATTCTGCCATTGCCATTACCATTACCTCCTATTCTATTAATGATACATTTATTAAAACATATCATTATATAAAAGTTAATGCAATTTTTTATACATAAAAAACTAAATAGCCTGCCTTATCCCCTTGCCATAATGCGATTTATATCACATTCCATAACAAAAAAAAGCAACGCATATTTTCCTACTGTCATTTGACATTCAGAATAGATATAGTTGCTTTTACTATAATTTGCAGAAAAATAAAAAAGCCATTTCTTTCCAGATCTTTGCGTATTTATCGTAGCTAAACGATTGGTTTATAGCCTCTTATTGAAACGGCATAAAAAAGTAGGTGCTGCGGAGATAAGTAGCCTCAGAACAAATCAAAAAACGATTTTTTCTAAGGCTCTCTTATCTCTTGCACCTGGGCACTTTTTTATAGCCTCTTAGCGAAACGGCATTTTTGAAGCAATGTCTCGGTAATAAGCTGGAATCTTTTTGAAAGTAAAAGACACTTTCAAACGTTTCCTTGCTTATTACTCGTCATTAACCGCTTCAAGAATAGCCTCTTACTTGAAACGGCATTTTTGAAGCAATGTCTCGGTAATAAGCTGGAATCTTTTTGAAAGTAAAGGACACTTTCAAACGTTTCCTTGCTTATTACTCGTCATTAACCGCTTCAAGAATAGCCTCTTATTTGAAACGGCATAATTTAATCAGCTACTCAGAAATAAGCCAATCTGGAAAAAATAAAAAAGCCATTTTTTCCAGATCTTTGCTTATTTATCGTAGCTTAACGATTAATTTATAGCCTCTTAATATACTTTGGTTGTTTTGGTTGTTTCTACGGTGATTTTTCCGTTTTTGATGACGTATAGGCGTGTTGGGATGTCAATAATGGCATCGTGTACGTGTTTTGTATCTAAGACGACTAAGTCTGCTTTGTTGCCTTCTGCGATGCCGTATCCTTCTAAGCGTAAAGCCTTAGCGGGATTTTCAGTAATCATTGGTAAAACTGTTGGTAAGTCATCGGCACCACCTAAATGTGCGACTGGTATCGCAAGCATCGCCGTTTGTAAGATATCCCCATTACCATATGGCGTAAAGGCATTGCAAATATTATTTGTTGCAATACAAACATTCACACCTCCGTCGCATAATTTACGGATTGGTGTCACCGCTCGACGGACATTGTACTCATCATTACGTGCAGCTAAATGTAAATCCGTAGCCGGTAAGGCCATCACATTAATTTTTGCTTCTGCCATTAAAGCAATGATGGGATCTAGTTCTTCTTTAGGCAAAGCATGTATCGCGGTCAAATGTCCCACTGAAACACGCCCTTGATAACCTTCTGCAATGGTTTTTTTACACAAGTATTCAATACTCATATTATCTGCTTCATCGCCGCTTGGTCTCCCACTACTTTCTAAACCCACGAGATAATGGACCACTCCTGACCAATCTAGACTAGTGTGTTGCATTTTTCAAAGATTTCAAATATCCTGCCGTCAAGCGGTAGATCGTTTTTTTCTTTGAGCTTTGTATTTTTTAAAACTCTTTTAAGTAAAAAGTAAGCCATTTTCTTTTAATGATAACTGACGGACGTCTAATGAACATGTTTCAATTCCAGTTAACGGTAGATGGTAAATGTTCTTTTGGCTATAGAAACAAATTCTTTATCGCTAACTTTGACAAAATCACCGCGTTGTACATACGGTGAACTTCTTCAAAAATATTTTGGGGTAAATACAAACCGTAACTTACCAAATATTCAAAAAAACTTGAAACATTGATTAGCTGTTTTCCTACTTGTAGGTTAAATGAATAAGGAAACACGCTATGAACGCTTCCTAACTTTGAAAATTGCTCAATTGGATGAATAAATTCACTAATTTTCATCTGGTTCCTCCCTTCAATAACCTCCCTTTGTTTTCAATATTATCAGATTTATACGAACTTCACCAATTCCAAGACTGCCTTCTTTTTTACTCTATCAACTTATCTTTATCAATAAAGATAGCGTTTACAAATTTTCCGAAAAAACAAAAAAAACTCCCTCTATTTTGAATAGAAGAAGCTCTAAAATTTTATATATTATTTTTTTGTTTTATCTGGAAATTTCGCTTCGACACGATAAATTGGTTGCCCTTTTGAGGCGAATTTTTCTTCATACTCCGTCATGATATTTCCTTCATAATTACTCTTATGTAAGTCTAACCAAACTTGTTGCAAGATTAAACCGTATTGCGAAAAACTGGCTAACGAGTATTCAAATAAACCTTGATTATCTGTTTTGAAATGAATTTCACCGGCGGGTCGCAAAATCGCTTCATCAACAGCTAAGAATGTTTTATAAGTTAAGCGGCGTTTTTCATGTCTTGATTTTGGCCACGGATCAGAGAAGTTCAAATAAATTTGATCGACTTCACTGTCAGCAAAATAATTAGTTAAATCCGATCCATCTACGCGTAACAATTGTAAATTCGGCACTTCTTCTGCAATTAATTTATCCAATGCATATGAAACGACACTCAATTGAATATCAATCCCAATATAGTTTATTTCTGGATTTGCTTTTGCCATACCGAAAATAAATTGGCCTTTTCCCATACCAATTTCAGTATGAATTGGATTCTCGTTACCAAAGCGTTCCGCCCAACGACCTTTCCATTTTTGCGGTTCATCAACAACATATTGCGGGTGATTTGCAATTAGTTCTTCTGCTCCATTACGTTTTCTAACTCTCATTTGTTTTCCTTTCCATGAAAAGGGCTGTGAATTGATGGCCCACAGCTTTTTCTTTTAAACATAAATTCGTTTTAATTGTAAAATTTCTTGATTCATTTTTTGAAATTGACCTTTATAATAGTACTTTTTAATTTCTTGTAGCATACTTAGTAATGCATACCAGTAAGTTTTTTCTAACGTTTCACCACTTGGGTGAATTCCATAACTGATTAACCACTGACTCCAGCTAGCAGTTGGTACATAATGTCCCAAAATCGAGCCAATATCAACAAATGGATCACCGAACATCACAGAGTCCCAATCGACTAGATATAAATAGTGATTGCAAACGAGCCAATTACGACAATTGACATCGCCATGAATCACCGTTTTATCTTTGACATGAAATGTTGGTACATGATTTTCTAAATATTGTTTCACTAAGACTAGAAATTGATTTTCATCTAACATCTTTGGTAAGTCTTGTGCATATTCTTGTAACATTTTTTGTGGTGTCGACGTCTGACCACCCATTTTTTCTAACATATTTTTTAAAGAATAGGAATGATGCAAATGGTATAAAACATCAATCACATCGTTCCGCTCGCCAATCTCTTCTGGGCTTAAAATTCGTCCTTCTAACCACTCCTGAGCAGATAAGACATCACCATCGCCCGTTCGTTTCGTCCAAACTAATTTTGGCGTAATCCCTTCTTTTGATAAGGCAGCTAACATTGGGGTTGTATTGCGTTTAATAAAGACTTTTTCTTCGGCTTTTAATCCAAGGTACGTCTTGCCAGTATCGCCCTTAATTGGTCGAATTTTCCATTCGCTATCTAACCGTAGATCCATCTTTATTCCCCCCTTTAATTTTTAAACAGTAATACCCATTCTAGCGCCCTACACAGGCTTAGTCAAGCACATGTATGTTCGCTTTCAACAAAAATTTAGCGTTTTTTCATTTTCAAACGAATTGGTAAATAAACAAAGGTAAATAAAAGCGCCACCGTAAAATAACCTAGACTAACGAACAGCCCTTGAACAAGATTGGATAAGGAGATCAAGGCCATCACACTAAATAATGTCGCCGTGATTAACAATAAAACAGCAATTAACTGTTGAAGCGCTACTTTCGTTTGCTCCTGTTTGATTGGATACAATTGGAAACTTGTTACATAGCGAAAGCGTTGAGCTAAAGGCAACAACTGGAAGCCGATTAAATAAAGAAACAAACTGCCTATTCCCAAAGTAAAATAAAAATCATTCACAAAAAATAAAATTAAACTACCTAATAGCGTCAAGCGGGCATACAAGCCACTGTACTCCGTTCCACGAATAAAATGGCGACTAAATAAATACAACGCAGTATTTGACTGTTGAAATTTAATTTTTGAGAAGAGTCCATCTAAATAAGCCCGACGTTTAACTTGACCTTGGACTTCAGGAACATCCGTAAATAAATTAATAAATTGATACAAACGACGCAAGCGTGTTTGCTCACTATGTAGTAATTTTTCCCAATCAATTGAAGCGTCCATTTTTAACCACAGCCACTGATAAAAGAAAAATACTTGTAAAATAGATAAAATCAGAGCTAGCCATGGTGTTAGCCACAGACCGAGCGCTAAAATCACGGTACTAATCCCCAACCAAAAACCATAAGCAATTTTCTTTTGCTGTGCCATTTCTTGAAAAAATCCCACTCGTTGAATGATTAAATGACTGTATTTTAAGCCCCAAATTGTTCCAATAAACAAAAGTGTTTGAGAAAAGGTCGCTGTCCCCGTTGCAACGACGACTAGCGGCATCGACATCGCCGTGGTCAAAAAGAGGACTCCTAGTGGGAAATACAAGCTGTAGTTCAATGCTTTCTCTAAATATCTCCGCATTTGTTTTTCTTTTGGTAATAAAAACACTTGGTCTGGTAGCTGTGTTAAACTTGCAAAGCGACCAGTCTGTAACGTTATTAACCAAAAAGCAATCAGTAAAAAATTACCTAGTGGAAAAGGTGAGGGCAACGTTTTAAGCACATTTGAATAATAAAGCCCAAGTCCTCCCACTAAAAAAGTCATCGTTAGTGCAAAATGATCGTTAAAAACATAGCGTAAATAACGTTGAATTTTCTTTTGATGTTGGCGCACTCGTTGTTGAAAAAAAACATCCATTGCTCGTTATGCCTCCTTCGTCAACGCTAAATAAATTTCATCTAAAGAAGCGTGTGGTAAATCAAAGGCTTGCTGCAATTCTTCAAGTGTTCCTTGTGCACGGACTTTTCCTTCATGCAAAATTACAAAACGGTCGCAATGTTTTTCAGCTGTCGCTAAAACGTGTGTCGACATTAAAATCGAGACTCCCGTGGCTTTCATCTCATCAAATAGCTGCAAGAGCGAATGAATCGCTAATGGATCGAGCCCTAAAAATGGTTCATCAACAATTAATAAACTTGGTTCAATTAAAAGAGCACATAAAATCATAACCTTTTGTTTCATTCCCTTAGAAAAATTCGCCGGAAACCACTCAATACGATTTTCTAAACGAAAAGTCGCTAATAATTTTTTGGCACGTTCATGGGCAATTTCTTGTGGAATATCATAAGCCATTGCGGTAATTTCGATATGTTCTTTCAGTGTTAATTCTTCGTACAATACGGGGGTTTCTGGGATGTAGCCAATTTTTTTTCGGTACTTTTCCGGATCTTGACTTAAGCGTAAGCCATCTAACGTAATCGTTCCTGATTGCGGTTGTAACAACCCCATAATTTCTTTAATCGTCGTGCTTTTTCCAGCACCATTTAAGCCAATCAGTCCAACCAATTCATTGTCATTGACCTCAAAGCTGACTTCTTTTAAGACAGGGATATGGCCGTAACCACCTGTCACTTGTTGTAAGGATAATGTCATGTATTTTCTTTCCTCCAAAGCGTAGTACGTTTATTATACCACGCTCATGAAAAAATAAAGAGCATCAACAAACGTTAAATAAAATTATTTAAAAACGAGACTAGAATTTTGCTTTTGTAAAAAAATTTGAGCAACAATGCGAATTTAAAAGTATTCATAAATTTTTGAAACTTTGTTAAACTGTGTACGATTTTTTGTTATTTTCGTTAATTTATTATAAAGTACAGCTGAGAAATAAGGAGGCGCTTTAACTTGAATTTCATCGCAATCGACTTCGAAACCGCGAATCATTTACCCCACAGTGCCTGTTCCGTGGCCTTAGTTATGGTGCAACATGGAAAAATTGTTGGGGAATACTATACTTTAATCCAACCAGAAACAGAATTTTTTTGGCGTAATATCCAAGTCCATGGCATTCACCCAGAAGATGTGCGTGACGCCCCTAAATTCCCTGAAGTTTGGCAAAAAATTCAAACTTATTTTCAAGAAAATCGTTTAATTGTCGCACATAACGCAGCCTTTGATATGAAAGTTTTAGCTGGATGCTTGGATTATTACAACTTAGCCCAACCGAATTACTTATCTTTGTGTACGGTTCGTACCAGTCGAAAATTATTTCCAGAAATGCAAAACCATCGTTTGAATACGGTTTGTGATAACTTAAATATTACTTTAGAAAACCATCATGATGCATTGGAAGATAGTCGTGCTTGTGCCGAAATTTTATTGTATCAATCCTCATACTTTGGCGTAGAACCATTGAAAAAACTCGTTATTCCAAAATAATCAGACAAAGAAATAATAAAAGACTAGATTTGAAATGTTAGACAACATTTTCAAGTCTAGTCTTTTTGGTTGAGATTCACAAATAAGCCAACCTGGAAAAAAGTGAAAAACACACTTTCTTTCAAGGTTTTTGCTTATTTTTCGGAGCTGAATGTTTTTTTATAACCTTTTAGGTAATCAGTGTGATTGAAGCAATGACTCGGTCACAAGCCAGAATTCTTTTTGAAAGTAAAAAACACTTTCAAAAAATTCTTTGCTTGTGACTCGTCACTGAACGCTTCAATAACAACCTTAATTGGACGGTGCTAAATAAGTAGCGACCACGGAGATAAGTGGTCACAAGAACAAAATCAAAAAGCGATTTTTTATCATGCCCTCTTATCTCTTGTCGCTGGACACTCATTTAACAACCTTTTATTACGCGACTTCTTCTGAGAATTGGCTGTTGTATAGGTCAGCGTAGAAGCCGTTTTTAGCCATTAATGTTTCGTGATTTCCGGTTTCAACGATTGATCCTTGGTTCATCACGATAATATTATTTGCATCTCGAATCGTTGATAGACGGTGTGCGACAACGAAGCTCGTACGTTTTTCTAGTAGACGTTCCATCGCGCGTTGGATTAAGTATTCTGTACGAGTATCAACGCTTGATGTTGCTTCATCTAAAATTAAAACATCAGGATCGGCTAGGAAAGCACGGGCAATCGTAATCAATTGGCGTTGTCCTTGGGAAATGTTACTTGCATCTTCATTTAAGATAGTATCATAGCCTTCTGGTAATTTACGAACAAACTCATCTACATGGGCTGCTTTCGCTGCCTCGATGACTTTTTCTTTTGTCGCATTCTCATTTCCGTATAAAATATTGTCATAAATAGTTCCCGTAAATAACCACGTATCTTGAAGAACCATTGAAAAGTTCTCGCGTAGCTCTTCACGTTTCATATCACGAGTATCTTTTCCGTCATAGCGAATGCTTCCACCTGAAATATCATAAAAACGTTCCAATAAATTAATTAACGTTGTTTTACCCGCTCCTGTTGGTCCTACGACGGCAACCATTTCACCAGGCTTCACATCTAAACTAAAATCCGTCATTAACAAATTATCTTCTGAATAACCAAATTGAACATTTTCAAAAGAAACTTTATATGGTGAATCAGCAATGGCTGGTACTCCTGATGGCGTATCTTGCATTTCTTCTTCATCTAAAATTTCAAAGACACGTTCTGCTGAAGCAACCGTTGATTGAATCGTATTAATTAAACTTGCCATTTGTGTAATTGGTTGTGAAAATTGATTTGTATATTGTAAGAAAGCTTGGACATCCCCTAAGGGCATTTGACCATTCGCTACACGAACACCACCCAGTACTGCAATAAAGACATAACCTAGGTTTTTGATAAAGTTCATCAAAGGCATAATCATCGCTGAAATAAATTGAGCTTTCCAACCTGCTTGGTATAATTTTTCATTTTCTATTTCAAAGGCTGCTTGATCGGCTTCCTCATGATTAAATGTTTTAACCACTGTATGGCCACCATATGTTTCTTCAACTTGGTTATTTAATAAACCGAGACTCTTTTGTTGATTGGCAAAATATTTTTGTGACTTAGGTGCAATTAGCATCACGACCACTAAGCTTAATGGTACCGTAATTAACGCCACTAACGTCAATTGCCAGCTAATAGTGAACATCATCCACAGTACACCAATGAAAGTCACGGTGCTTGTCACAAATTGCGTTAAGTTTTGTTGCAAAGTACTAGCAATATTATCCATGTCATTAATCGCACGTGACATGATATCCCCATTTGAGTGCGTATCGTAATACGAAATGGGCAAGCGTTTCATTTTTTGGTCTAATTCTTGACGTAATTCATAAACCGTTCTTTGTGATACACGGGTCATAATAAATTGTTGACCGAAGTTGAAGATTGCTGAAAGAATATACATCCCCGCTACAATCATCAGAATCTGAGCAATTTTATCAAAGTCGATTGGAAAGGCGGTTAACTGTTCCCCCAACTTCATTTGTTCGACGCCTTTCATCACGCCTTTAAAAATTTCAGTAGTCGCTTCCCCTAAAATTCGTGGTGTACGAATTTGAAAGATAACAGCGGCAATTGCTAAAATAAATACTAAACTAATCGCTACTAAACGTTTTGACATGTAACGGAACAATCGCTTGGTAGTTGGCCAAAAGTTTTTCGGTTTTTCGCCTTTCATTCCAACGCCATGACCTGGCCTAGGTCCTCCCATTGGGCCATTACCTTGAGGTTTCTTTTCTACTTTTCGACTCATGCCAAGTCCTCCTCTCTCAACTGTGATGCAACGATTTCTTGATACGTTTCATTTGTTGCCAATAATTCTTGATGCGTTCCTTGTCCCACAACTTTTCCTTCATCAAGGACTAAAATGGTATCGGCATCCATTACCGTACTTACTCGTTGTGCCACAATAACTAAAATCCCTTGAGTCAAGTCTTCTTTTAAGGCTTTTCTTAAGTTTGCATCGGTTTTAAAGTCAAGTGCTGAAAAAGAATCATCAAAGACAAAAATATCTGCTTTTTTAACTAAAGCACGCGCAATCGCTAGGCGTTGTTTTTGTCCACCGGAGAAGTTACCTCCACCTTGTTCAACCCAACTATCTAGACCTTCAGGTAACGATTCTACAAAATCACGGGCTTGAGCAGTGGTCAGTGCTTGCCAAATTTCTTCATCGGTTGCTTCTTTATTACCGTATTGCATATTTTCACGAATCGTACCTGTGAATAAGACCGCTTTTTGCGGAACGAACCCAATCACTTCACGTAAATTCTTTTGCGTAACTTCAGAAATATTATGACCATTAATCGCAATTTCACCCGCTTCAATATCATATAAACGAGGAATTAAATTAACTAAAGTCGTTTTACCCGAACCTGTTCCTCCGATAATTGCGACCGTTTGACCAGATGTAACATGGAAATTGACATTTTCTAATGTCCGATTTTCAGCTCCTGCATAACGGTAGTCGACGTTTTTAAATGAAAGTTCCGCGTCTGAACCTTTTGTTGTTATCGTTTCTGGACTGATTGGATCTAGAATATAATCTTCTTCTTCCAGTACTTCATTAATACGTTTCGCTGAAGCTTCTCCTCTTGGAACCATCACAAACAACATCGCTAACATCATAAAACTAAATAAAATTTGCATTGCATACGTGATAAAAGCAATTAAGTTTCCGACTTCCAATTGCATTTCAGAAATATATTGTGCCCCAAACCACGTAATCGCGATGGTTGTTCCACTCATAATCAGCGTCATAAGAGGCATCATTGATGAAACGATTGTGTTTACTTTAATTGCGGTTGTTGTAAAATCTAAGTTGGCATCATCAAAGCGTCTTTCTTCATATTTATTTTTATTGAAAGCACGCACAACACGTACACCGGTTAAATTTTCACGGAAAACTAAATTTAAGCGATCCGTTTTTTCTTGCATGCTTTTGAAAAGTGGCACTGCAGAAAACATAATCCCACCGATGACTATAATCATCACAGGTATAACCACTAAGAAGACACGCGTTAACTCAGCATCTTTTTGATATGCTAAGAAACTGGCACCTAATAAGGTAATTGGTGCATTAATCATCATCCGTAAAACCATTTGTGTTACTAGAGCTACTTGGTTAATATCATTCGTTGTACGGGTAATTAACGAAGCCGTTCCATATTTATCAAATGTTTTAATCGATGATTTCTCGACTTTTTGATAAACTTCACTTCTTAAACGTTGCCCTAATTTTTGAGATTCCTTTGTTGCAAAATAAGTATTTCCGACGGCTGCTACAATACTGATTAAAGAAAAACCAAGCATGACGAAGCCGGTACTCCATATATAATCGATATCCCCTTTAGCCACCCCATCGTTAATAATATTCGATGTTAACGTAGGAAGATATAAGTCTGAAATGACTTGAACAACCATGAAAACGACAGCCATGATTGCTGAAGTGATTGAGACTCTTTTTACTAATTTAATCATACTTTTGTTCCTTTCTTGCACCATTTTTTAGCCATTTTATTTTTGTCATAAAATTCTTTTCCATCCGCTCTTGGCCTTCATTTGGATAGAGTTTCTGATAGCGATAGCCTTCTTGAATTGTTGAAAAAACGGTATGCATCAACATCTTAAACAAAACTTGTAATTCGTCTTGATCGTTAACATCTAACAAATCCATATTAACTACACGCATCAAATCCTCTTGATTTCTTTTCATGCGTTCCTTTTGATGAAAATGTGCATGATCAACTTTTTTTTCTAAATAAGGAATCACACGTTGAAAACCATGAGCATCCATGTTCATAAAGAGATGTCGATAAAATTGTTGGTTTTCTCCAGTAAATATCTCAGGTATTAAACGAAAAAAATAATCTTCCATACCGGCAAATAAATCACCTTCACGCTCGGCAATTGCTTGAATTAAGTAACGATGGTTGTCACTACGAAGCGTTCGAAAATAAAAATAATATAAATCCTCTTTATCTGTAAAATACTGATAGAAACTTCCGCGAGATATCGCTGCTTCTTTAATTACCTTAGCAATTGAGGCTTCGTTTAATCCAACTCTGGAAAATTCTTGTGCGGCCGCATCTAGGATTCGTTTTTGTTTTTCTTTAGGCAAATTAAAAAACGTTTCTGTTGGCATCACACAACGCCCTCCTCTCTTTTTATGACACACTGTCATATGACACTATGTCATATTAAACTCTTCTGATTAAAAAATCAAGAAAAAAGTTTTGAAAATTTTGTGAATTTACGGAAAGAAACATGAATTTTATTTTTTTCTTAGCTGTTTTTTAAATTTTCAATTTTCTATTTATCCATAATTAGTGATTTTGTGGTAAACTATCCAGTGATATGTCGTCTTGTTAACGACTGATTTTGATTATGTAGGAGGAATCTTTTAATTGATTAAAATGGAAGATATTATTCGTGAAGGCCATCCAACTTTACGTGCAACCGCAAAAGAAGTCTCTATTCCTTTAAGTGACGAAGACATCCAATTAGGCCAAGAAATGATGGAATTCTTAGTAAATAGCCAAGATCCAATTAAAGCAGAAGAACTTGATTTACGTGGTGGCGTTGGACTTGCAGCACCACAATTGGATATTTCAAAGCGAATTATCGCCGTACTTATTCCAAGTAATGATCCTGAAAATCCTGAACCGATTCTGCAAGATGTGATGTTTAACCCTAAAATTGTTAGCCACTCCGTACAACAAGCTTGTCTGGGCGATGGTGAAGGTTGCCTTTCGGTCGATCGTAACGTACCCGGTTATGTGGTTCGTTCTGTACGGATTACTTTAACGTATACAAATGCGCTAGGCGAAACCAAGAAAGTTCGTTTTAAAAATTACCCAGCGATTGTTGTCCAACACGAAATGGATCACCTCAATGGAATTATGTTTTACGATCACATTAATGCTGAAAATCCATTCATCTTAAAAGATGATGTGTTAGTTTTAGAATAAACAAAAAAAGTCGCTCGTCCGCTTTGGGCGAGTGACTTTTTGCTTTTATTTAGTTCAACGTTTATTTCGATCAATTTCTCGCTTACTTAGATATAATGCAGTTGGTAAAAGAAAAAGACTTGATAAACCTAGAGAAATGACACCTTTCATCCATGTGATTTCAAGTTGATTGGCCAAAATTAATTCAGGTAGGTTTAAATACCTCAACGGAATATAACCTGCCC
Organism: Candidatus Enterococcus avicola; assembly: GCA_019116505.1. Lineage (GTDB taxonomy): Bacteria > Bacillota > Bacilli > Lactobacillales > Enterococcaceae > Enterococcus_I > Enterococcus_I eurekensis. The sequence goes on from DXBN01000134.1 coordinate 13,055, forward strand.
AACCCGTAGTTAGTTTATCGAATACTCCAGGAATCATTCCAAAAATGAGTACGGAAAAACTAGCAATTAATGTTAAAAAAGTGTTTTTAAATAATAAGCTCAAACACAAAACCAAACTTAGGACAAAGCAAACAATTAATAGAAGAGAGAAGCCTTGCCTTATTAAAAATTCACCACTTAACATCGATTGAACTCTACTTTGGGAATCTAGGTAAAACAAGGGGTATCTAAACGTCCCCACTCCGTGAAAAACTGCTGTTACCACTCCACTTATCAACATTGAGACTGAAATACTGCCAACTATAAAGAGGAAAGCCGTCATGATTTTATCTCGTAATTGAATCCAAGGTGAAAACGGAAATATTTGAAGCCAGTCATTTGAAGAGCCTCGATATTCAAGTGTAAAAAAGAAAGTAAAGAAAAGGAGCATTAGCAATACGAGACTTCCGGGAGAAAGTGTATTAAATAGCTGGGTCCAAAAATAAATCATCGGTTGTGTTATACGATAGAGATGATGATTTTCAACCATCTGGATATCTGAATCTTTAAAAAATGCTAATTCTTCGACAATCAATTGCTGTTCAGAAAATGTTTTGGAGGATAATTGTCCTTTTTGAATCATTTCAAGATTCATTTTCTCAACTTCATATTCACTTTGTACCACTCCTGAATAATCTTGATTATTTAACGAATCGATTCGATTTTTCAACCATTCGGCTTGGTCTTTAATTGTTGAAATCATTTCTTCTGGAAATCCCATTCGTGTCACGTTCTCTAAAACCTGGTTATGCTGCTCATACTCTTCAGCATAAGAGGTGATTCGACTCTGTTGGCTATATTCAATATCCATCTGAAACAAATAAATTGAAAATAAAAATAACATCAGAAAGGCACTGAAGAAAAGCCCTTTTCCTCCCATTTTTTTCCATTCAAAAGATAGACGATTAATCGGCTTGATTTTTCTAGTTTTCTTATTTGCTTTTCTAAGCTTCAGTCGATCCAGATTTAAGACCGATTTTTTTTCATAATTTATAAAACTAAGAAGCAAACAGCTCACCCCAGCTAGGCTTAAATAAATAATCCCTTTTTCCCACGTTAGTTGGACATTATTCCAAATGTTTCGTTCTATAATGAGGCTTGGTAAATCTAGATAACTTGTAATTAAATATGGAATCCACTTTGTCGGAATCATTTTTAATAGTCCAGGCATTAAAAGAACAATTCCCATGGATCCAACACCTAATAATGTCACCATCGTCTTACGAAACAGGGCACTAAGAAGTAAAGCTAGGCTTGATAGGACGAAAAAGATTACTAGCCACGATAAACATTGCTTAATTAAGTATGTTTGACTCGTCATAGATGAAATTTCAGTTTGATAATTTAAATAGAAGATTGGATACCGCCAATGGCCCATACCAAATTGCAGGGCTGCAATCACACCACCCATAACCAGTCCGATTATTGAACTAAAAACAATAAAAAGATAGGTCACACTATATTTACTTAACAACTGCCTAATCCGTTTAACCGGAAACGTTGAAAACCAGACGTCTGTTTGATTACGATATTCTTCCGTTAACCAAAAGGCAAAGAAAAAACCAATTAATAACACGACTGCTCCAGTTGATAGACTCATAAAAAATGTTGTTAAGTATTGGACTAATGGACGTTTCTCTGGAAATTCATCATCAATACGCTCAATTTTAGATGATTGAAAAAATTCTAATTCTGCTACTTTAAGTGCATGTGACAAGCGATTCATCTCTATTTCTTCACTAGCAAATCGATTTTTTTCTAATTCATATAAACTTCTTTCTACTAATTCTTTATCTTTTGTATTTAAACCTGTAAGGCTTTGTCCGAGCCAATAGATCTGCTCTTCAACTTGTACGAGCGATTCATCTGATAAATTTCCTTCATTAATTAATTGTTCTTGTTCCGTTATTTCCACCTGTAATGACTTGTTTAGCGCTTCTTCATTTTTATTTACCGTTAACGAAAATGAAATAATCGAAAACATACAAAAAAGAATCATTGCTAATAACAAAAAAACATTGCCTTTTGCTGCCTTTAATTTTTGCCATTCAAATTGCATCACTTACCTACTTTCGTTACATATTGCCTATCATAGAAAGCATCCAAATCTTCGTTTACATCAATATCAGCAATGATTTTCTTTTCATTTAAAAAGCATACACGTGTACAAGTTTCTTTAATATTATATAAATTATGAGAAGACATCAGTACCATTTTCCCTGCTTCTTGAAAATGTTGAATCAGCTCATTAAATCTTCGTACATTCGTTGGATCGAGTCCATTTAAAGGTTCATCCAATAACAGTAGCGAGGCATCACTGATTAAATACAGTGTTAATAACAATTGTTGTTTCATCCCCAAAGATAATTCTTTGATTTTTTTGTCATGAAAATAAGTAATACCAAAAAAACTACTCGCTTCCTCGATCGAAATCTTGGATTTCCAATATTTTTGGACAACTTGTAAATGCTCCAGTACCGATAAATTTTCATAAAAAGCATCACTGCTTAATACAAAAAACATTCGTGATAAAAAAGCTTCACGTTGCTCAATTCGGTGACCATCCTCTTCAAGCCAAATGAACCCACTATTTAATTTCAGTAAACCAGCAATGCCTTTTAATAAGGTTGTTTTCCCTGTACCATTAGGCGCGACTAGACCAACAATCTCACCGGCTTCTAGTTCTAAAGACACATGTTCTAAAATCTTTGTTTGTCTGAACTGTATCGCTAAATTTTCCACAATAAACTTCATTATTTCCTCCTTAACAAACCTTTTTTTATGTTTCTTACTAAATATTATACAGTAGTAATCTTATTATTCCAACACGAAAA
>DXBN01000135.1 GCA_019116505.1 Candidatus Enterococcus avicola
TAAAAAAATCGAAGAAGTAAATCGTGATTTCTCCATGAATGGATTAAGAGTACTCGCAATTGCTTATAAAGAGATAAAGCAAAATCAAACAATCAATGTAGAAATCGAAAGAGATTTAATCTTTGTCGGATTAATAGCGATGATGGATCCTCCGAGAAAAGAGTCAAAATCAGCGGTTGAAAGCTGTATAAAAGCAGGTATTAAACCAGTTATGATTACAGGTGACCATAAAATAACAGCAACTGCTATAGCCAAACAAATTGGTATTTTAAACGATCCATCAGAAGCGATCGAAGGACATGAAATTGAAGGATTAACTGATCAACAACTACAAGAAAAGGTTCAAGATTTCTCTGTCTATGCCCGTGTAACACCAGAGCATAAAATTCGCATCGTTAAAGCTTGGCAGGAAAAAGGAAATGTAGTTGCGATGACGGGAGATGGTGTCAATGATGGTCCTGCCTTAAAACAAGCCGATATCGGTGTGGCGATGGGGATAACCGGTACTGAGGTAGCGAAAGATGCATCCTCTATGATCTTAACGGATGATAATTTTTCAACGATTGTCAAAGCTATTTCGAATGGAAGAAGCCTCTATACGAATATTAAAAACGCCATTCTATTTTTATTATCAGGGAATGCAGGTGCTATTTTTGTTGTTTTATATGCAACAGTATTAGGTTTACCCGTCCCTTTTGCACCCGTGCATCTATTATTTATTAACTTACTTACCGATAGTTTGCCGGCAATTGCAATAGGTTTAGAGCCGCATAATAAAAACACAATGAAGGACAAGCCAAGGGATATTCACACTCCATTATTAAATAAAACATTTACGACTCAAGTGATACTTGAAGGCTTATTAATTGCTATAGCTACGATCATTGCTTTTCGAATAGGATTGTCAACGGGGGATACGCAAACAGCAAGCACAATGGCATTTGCAACATTATGTTTGTCAAGATTAGTACATGGCTTCAATTCTAGATCTAAAGAATCGATCTTCACAATAGGTGTGTTTTCGAATCTCTATACTTGGCTAGCATTTTTAATAGGTTTTATATGTTTACATTTAGTGTTATTTGTTCCATCGCTTACGGGTGTGTTTGAAGTCGCAACATTAAGTGGGATACAATTAGGTTATATTTATTGCTTGTCCTGTATGCCGTTTCTAGTAAATCAGTGGTATAAAGTATTATTCGTGAGAAGTAAATAATGCTAATATAAATTGGCTCCAGTTGTATGAGTGTCAGAAACCATACACATCTGAAATAAAGTCGTACTGTTTATTAAAAGTTATAGCGGTTTATCCCTTTGGGTACTAGTATCCAAAGGGATTTTTAATTTTTTTTATGCTTCAGCATTCAAAACCCCGAATTAGCGATCCACTGACGAATTCCATCATAAACAGGCTTTGTTCTTTTGGTAATTATCTATGGGGTGTCACAACGTAGAAATAACAAAAAGAGAAATTAGATTATATTTGCATTTTTAATATGAATCGTGTACGATTTAGTTGTGAACGATTTAAATAAAAGAAAAAGGAGTTTTTGACATGAAAGCACTTTATGAAACGACGATCATTAACACAGGCGGACGTGATGGGTATGTCTATTCACCGGACAATATTTTCAATTTGGATGTTGCAAAACCAGCAGCACTAGGGGGCGATGTCACAACTGCAACGAATCCGGAGCAGCTATTTGCTGCAGGTTACAGCGCATGCTTTAACAGTGCGCTTGAGTTACAGTTGGAGAAGGGGAAAGTTGACTTTTTAAGCAGTGAAGTAATAGCGACTGTTTCTCTTTACCCAGATAAAGAAGATAAAGGTGTTAAACTTGGCGTCAAGCTCGAAGTAACAATTGAGGGCGTTGACCATTCCGTCGCGGAAGAATATGTGAATAAAGCGCACCACTACTGTCCGTACTCTAAAGCACTCAATGGTAACGTTGATGTTGAAATAGTGATTAACTAAAAGGAGACTTAAAATGGTATCAGTTTATGATTTTGAAGTAAAAAAAACAAATGGGGAAATCACGTCACTGAAAGAATATGAAGGCAAGCCTCTAATTATTGTAAATACAGCTAGTAAATGTGGATTAACCCCTCAGTATGGCGGATTGCAGTCGCTTTATGAAAAGTACAAAGATGAAGGGCTGACGGTTTTGGGATTTCCTTGCGACCAGTTTAATAATCAAGAGTTTGACGATATTAATGAAACAACAGAATTCTGCCAAGTGAATTATGGTGTCACTTTCCCCATTTTCGCGAAAATAGACGTGAACGGTGACAATGCGGATCCACTTTTCACTCATTTAACGACAGAGAAAAAAGGGTTGTTTTCGAAAAAAATCAAGTGGAACTTTACGAAGTTTTTAGTGAATCAACATGGGGAGGTTGTAGAGCGATATTCGCCGCAAACTGAACCTGGAAAAATCGAAGAAGATTTGAACAAGATTTTATCATGAAGGATTTTCTGTCATTGAACAGCCAGCTTTGTTTCGCTGTATACGAAACGGCTGGAGAGTTTAATAAGCTGTATACAAGTGT
>DXBN01000136.1 GCA_019116505.1 Candidatus Enterococcus avicola
ATCTTGCTTCAATTGGAGAAGATGAACTGTCAGATAATCCGATTTTGGCGGCCTATATTCGTCGTCATCGCGAAGGTTTACCAGAAGATGAGCTATTAGCAGCGATTGAAAAAAATCAAGTGAAAGCAGAAGAAACAACAGAAGAAATAATTTCAAATGAAGAAGCGTCTGCTGTCGAAGTAGAAGAAATGCTTAAAGTAACGGAATCGACGGATGAGTTAGCGAACCAAGCGAAATCAGAGACTTCACAAGATAGTGAAGAAATTTCAGAGCCAACTATTGAGTCGGTTGAAACGGCACCCGTTAGTGAAGAAGCGGTTATCGAAGATTCACACATTTCAGAAATTGATAAAGCGTTATCGCTCATTTCACAATTTGAGGAAAAGGCTGAATCTGAAAAGACAGTTGAGTCGGTAGAAGTTGTGGAAGAAGTCGAAGTAGCTGAGCAAGTAGAACCAGTGATTGTAAGAGAAGAGCCGATAGATGAAGTCACTTCGGATATCATTTTAAACGAATCAGAAGTAGAATCAAAATCAGAAGCGACTGTTTCTGATCAACCAATACCATCGCTGAAAAAAAACCGAAAAAAACTCATATATACATTAACGGCAGCAGGCCTAATTGCAGTAGCCAGTGGTGGCTGGATGTATTATGATGCCCAACAAAAGGCTGAAGCTGCTCGTCAAGAACAATTACGTATTGATAGCGAGCTGACAGAAGCGAAGGCACAATTACTTGATTTTTATTTAGCTGATGACCACGAATTTGTCAAACCAGATAAAACATTAGCGATGTTAAAAGAGACGCAAAAAAAATTAGAACCGTATCGTTCAGAAGAAGCGTATACTGAAATTGATCCAATCGTTCAAGATTTATATACAAAATTAACCAAAATTGAAAGCTTGAACAGTTATTTTACGGCACCAATCATTGTCGGCAATCAATTAGTTAAAGATGTTCACATCAAAGATGAAAGCCCAATTGTCATAGAAAACATTTCTGGTGAAGGAGCCTTTACCACATTATTTAATGAAGCCTTACAGTATGGGAAGATTGAAGTTCAAAAAGTAACATCTGCTAAATTAGCGGTTGAGGACATTAGCCGCTTTTATCAAGATGAAAAACTGGATAAAGCCTTAACGCGTAAAGACTTTGATATGGCTAAGAAACAAGTTGATGAATTATTTGATATTTCAACGAAAGAAACGTTACAAAATCAATTAAAACCAATTGAAAAGGCACTCGCTACTAGAGAAGAGCAAGAAAAAGAAGCTGCACGTATTGCTGCTGAGAAAAAAGCAGAAGAAGAGCGTCAAGCAGCGCTTCAACAACAATATTCGGCTTCAGAAATCTTAAGTCCGAACACACCAACGAATCGGAACAATCAACCAATTATTAGTTCGCGTCAAAGTGATATCAATGATGTAAATAATCCGGCTTGGGTTTGGGCACCAGGTGTCTATGATCATGTCATTGATACATTAATGAGTCGTGGAAATATTGTTGCTGGTCGTTTTTACGTCGTACCCGCTAGAATTGAAAATGGCGAAGGCTACTATCATTTATATGCAACAAATGCATCGAAGAGTGATACGTACTTAGTCACGATTAATGCCAAAACAGGTTATTTTAAAGGAAATGGCGGTTAATTAAATACTTGTGAGACCCTCTTATTTTCGATATGATAGGTAAATACACTTATCACGAAAAATAAGGGGGTTTTTTAATGGAAGTTTCGGAATTCAAGCCATCGTTTCGCGATGGGGTTAAGGCTTGTGTCCCGACTATTCTAGGTTATTTAGGCATTGGTTTTGCCATGGGGGTTGTTGGTAAAGGAATTGGTTTAAGTGTCTTTCAAATTTTTTTGATGTCATTGATTGTTTATGCCGGCAGTGCACAATTTATTATTTGTGGCATGTTGGCAATTCAAGCGCCAATTTCATCGATTATAGTGACAGTCTTTTTTATTAATTTACGTCATTTTTTAATGAGTCTTTCGGTGGCTCCTTATTTTCAAAAAGCGGGTTTGCTTGAAAATATAGGCATCGGTTCGCTCTTAACGGATGAATCATATGGGGTGTTAACGACATATACGCGACAAAATCGTCCAATTAGTGTTCCTTGGATGAACGGCCTTAATTTATTAGCTTATGCAGTTTGGGTGGTTTCCACTGTTTTAGGCGGGATACTCGGCCGTTTCATATCAAGTCCAGAAAATTTTGGCTTGGATTTTGCTTTAGTAGCAATGTTTTTAGGTTTGTTTCTATTTCAAATGGAAGCAGAATTAAAACGAGGTGTTAAGAAAACAATCCTTGTTTTAATTAGTGTCTGCGCTAGTTTGTATTTATTAATGATTTGGACAACACCAGAATTTGCCGTCATCGTATCGACAATCATTGGTGCAACGATTGGAGGCATAATGAATGACAAATAATTATTGGTTATTAATTTTAGGTGCGGGGTTGGTTACATGGCTACCACGAATTTTACCGTTCGTCATTTCAAGAAATGTCACCTTTTCACCACGTTTTCGTCAAGTGTTAGATTACTTGCCATTATGTATTTTAGCGGCTTTATTATTCCAAAGTTTGTTAACAATCGAAGACGGGGGACTACCAAGATTAAAATTAGAAGAAACACTTGCTTGTATTCCCACATTTTTAGTCGGATATTATACAAAAGATTTGATGAAGATTGTGATTACAGGTATTATAACAATAGCACTTATTCGCTTAATCGGATAAATCTAGAAGGAATGAGGAAATAAATATGAAAGAATTAACAGGATCGATTTTTAGCGGTATTATTATCGATGAAAACGAAAAAGCTTACTTTGTCCAAAAAGAGGGCATAACTTTTCGCTTAGATAAAGAAGAAGGCGAGCATAAATTAGGCGAAGCAGTCGAAGGTTTTGCTTATCAAAATCAAAATCAAGACTGGCGTTTGACGACGGTTTTACCAGAAAGTCGTAAAGGCCAATATGCCATTGGTGAAGTGACCGATTCACGTCGCGATTTGGGTGTATTCGTTAATATCGGCTTAAAAGATAAAGACGTTGCCGTATCTTCAGACGAATTGCCTTTAATGCGCGAATTATGGCCTAAAAAAGGTGACAAATTGATGATCGCCTTGAAAGTCGATGACAAAGATCGTTTATGGGGCACAATTGCCGATGAGAAATTCTTCCAAGCCATGGGTCGTGCTGGAGATGAGACATTCTTAAATAAAGACATTAAAGGGATGGTTTACCGTTTAAAAATGGTCGGAAGCTTCATCATTACAGAAGATAACTACTTAGGCTTTATTCATCCGTCTGAGCGTTATCAAGAACCGCGTCTAGGTGAAGAAGTTTCAGGTCGTGTGATTGGTGTGCGCCCAGATGGGGTGTTAAATATCTCATTAAAGCCAAGAGCACACGAAGCAATTGGCGATGATGCGTCAATGATTTTAGCCTTCTTAACAAGAGCGCCTGAACATCAAATGAATTATACTGATAAGTCAGCACCAGAAGATATTCAAAAAATGTTTGGTATTAGTAAAGGGCAATTCAAACGTGCTTTAGGGAATTTAATGAAACAACGCTTAATTGAACAAAAAGATGGGATTACGCGCTTAACACAAAAAGCAGAAGAAAGCATTGATTAATTCGACTGATTTTTAGTCCGAAATTGGGAGGGTATTATGAAAAAATGTTTGCGTTTGTTGGTACTAACGAGTCTCTTTCTTATGATTAGTGCTTGTAGTTCTGAAGCAGGTAGCACGAATCATTCGTCTCAAGGCGAAGATAAGATAGAAGAGGTTAATCAATCAGCTGAACAATCTATTAAGGTAGATAAGAAGCTTTTAAATGTCGAAGTTACTTTGCCAGCGATGTTCGTTGAAAAAGGCGAAGAAATGGGTGAGGTGCTAAAATTAACCGATGAGGATAAAGAGAACGGTATTTCAAAAAAAGTTGAAAATGCAGATGGTTCAATCACGTTTACAATGAGTAAAGCTAAGCATAAGGAAATGTTGCAAGAAATGCAGACAGGTGCTGAAGACGTTATTAACGAATTATTGAATGACGAAAACTTTACTTCATTTAAAGAATTGACTTTTGATAAAAAATTGCGAAATCTGAAAGTCTCTGTTGATCGAGAGGCTTTTGAAAATAGTTTTGATGGTTTTGGTGTGTTGGGATTAGTCTTTTATTCATTATTCTATCAGGTATTAGATGGTCGAACAGAAGAAGAAATTCAAATGGATGTCACTTATATTGATGTATTAAATCAAGAAGTTTTTGACACAGCGAGATTCCCGGATGATATTAAAAACTCAGACAACGAAATGGTAGAAGAAAATCAATAATTGAACTTGAAGATAAATAGCATTCTCATTGTGTATCTAATTGAGAATGAAAAATGCTTAATATGAAAATTTTTCTGTTGTTCGCTTGTTAATTTGAGGTCGCTACTTTATAATAGTTCTTGTGTACAAAGATTATACATTAGAATCATTATAAATAAGGGTGGGAGAAAAATGAACATTACAGATTCTTTAAAGAAAACGAAGACACAATTACATGAATCAGGATTTAAATTAACTCCTCAACGAGAAGCGACCTTATTAGTCTTATTAGAAAATGAAAAGGACCATTTATCAGCAGAAGAAATTTATTTCTTTGTTAAAAAGAAAAATGCAGATATTGGTTTGGCGACTGTTTATCGGACACTTGAAATCTTAACGGATATTAAAGTGGTCGATAAAATTAGCTTTGACGATGGCGTTGCCCGTTATGATTTAAGAAAAGAAGGCGCAACCCATTTCCATCATCATTTATTATGTTTAGAGTGTGGAAATATTGAAGAAATTGAAGAAGACTTATTAAGAGACGTCGAAGAAATTGTTGAACGTGATTTTTCTTTTTTTGTTAAAGATCATCGCTTAACTTTTCATGGGATTTGTCGAGAGTGCCAAAAAAAAAATAAAAGCGAAAACCGACTCTAATGAGAAGTTTTCGCTTTTTTCTTTTGTGAACTATTCGAAAGGGTGAAAATTTGGTATGATAAGGAGTTGAGAGTGGGTGAAGACATGAGAGAGCAAATCGAAGACTATTTGCACTATTTAACGATTGAACGCGGCTTAGCCGAAAATACCAAAACCAACTACCAAAGAGATTTGGAACGCTATTTTGTTTTTTTAACTGAACAGCAAATGACTGATTGGCAAAGTATTGATCGTTTTTTAGTGATTGATTTTTTACAAATTTTGAAAAATGAGCAAAAATCAGCGGCAACGATTGCCCGCATGATTACTAGTCTACGACAATTTCATCAATTTTTACGACAAGAGCGGTATACGGATCATAATCCGATGCAGCATATTGAAATGCCTAAAAAAGCCCAACGATTGCCGGATACATTAAGTTTATCCGAAGTGGAGCAATTAATTGAAGCACCGGATACAAACGAAATATTAGGTATCCGTGATCGTGCAATTTTAGAAGTACTTTATGCGACAGGTTTACGGGTGAGCGAGTTAGTAAACTTAGAGTTGAAAGATTTGCATTTGAGCATGGGATTATTACAAACGATTGGTAAAGGTGACAAAGAGCGAATCGTCCCTTTGGGGGATTTAGCGATTGATTGGATTACTCGTTATTTGGAAGAGTCTCGGCCATTTTTAACAGCTAAGCAACCCGATGAAACCCATTTGTTTGTCAATCGCCAAGGAACGGGCTTGAGTCGTCAAGGAATCTGGAAAAATTTAAAAATCCTTGTTCGTGAAGCTGGCATTCATAAAAATGTAACCCCTC
>DXBN01000017.1 GCA_019116505.1 Candidatus Enterococcus avicola
ATAAGCTAAAATCTTCCAAAAGTAAAAAACACTTTTGAAAAGATTTCTTGCTTATTACTCATCCCAAAACGCTTATTAAATAGCCTCTTGATAAACGGTATAAAAAAATCAGTGACTCGGAAATAAGCCAATCTGGAAAAAATGAAAGTGCCATTTTATTTCCAGATGCGTGCTTATTTCTCATCACTGAACAATTTTTTTATGCCTCTTGTTTAAACGGTATTTTTCGAGCTGACATTCGGAAATAAAAGGCGTCCGATAAAAATGAAAATACCATTTTTTCGGACGCTATTTTTTTATTTCTCATGTCATAACGCTCTAAGAAATAACCTCTTGTTTAAACATTTCATCGATTAGGGCTAGGACTGTGCGGACTTCTTCGTTTTTAACGATTGGTTCTGCCCCTTCACGGATAACTTCGTAAACGTTTTGGTAGAATGGAATGAAGTCTGCTTCTGAAGACGGTAATGGAATATTTTCCATTGCTTCTTCAGATGGTGGTGCCATTGTTTTAGTTAAACCAACGCCGGCTTGGATTGGTGTCGGTGCACTCACGCCTTCTGCATTGGTTGCACGAATCATTTCACCTGATAAATCCCAATCTTCAATCTTCGCTGTTCCTTCTGTTCCTTTAACGTACCAACGAGGTAATTTCGTATAGTTACTTGTTCCAACTTCGACAATCGCGCGAACGCCATTTTCAAAAGTGATGTAAGTGAAGAATCCATCGTCAACTGGATCACCTAAAATATAGCTGAAATCAACATTCATTGATTTAATTGGGCTTTCAACTAACCACAATAATTGGTCAAGTAAATGAACACCCCAGTCTAAAAGCATTCCACCACCATGTTCTTTAAGATGGCGCCAGTCTCCTGGAATACCATTTGCACCTTGAACGCGTGATTCGATTTGGAACACTTCACCGATTGGTTTTTGTTGGTACATGTTGCGGACCATTAAGAAATCTGGATCCCAACGACGGTTTTGGTGAACCATGAATGTTTTTCCTGTTTCTTTTGCAACAGCTAAAATTTCATCGAGTTCTTTAACGTTCATCGTAACTGGTTTTTCACATAAAACATGTTTACCAGCACGCATGGCTGTAATTGCTAACTCTTTATGACTATCATTTGGTGTTGCAATTAAAATCCCTTCAACTACTTCATCATTTAGAATGGCTTCAAAATTATCATATGTTTCAAAACCTTCTGATTTGGCTGCTTCTAAACGAGCGCCATCAATATCATAAACACCTGTAATGTTTAAACGTTCTGCTTGTGTTGGAATTAAAGTACGTGCATGGTATGAACCCATGCCACCGTATCCGACAATTGCGAAATTTACTTTTTGCATCGTTTATTCCTCACTTTATTTTATTAAGCCCACCACATATCCGTTGGTTGGTCTTTAATCATAATACTCTTCAAGTTTGTTACTGCGCGAGTTAATCCCTCGTCAACAGACATCAATGGATCTTCATGTTCAATACTTAAAACGTAATCGTAACCATATAAACGTAATGCTGAAATGATATCTGACCATTCTTTTAAGTCATGTCCACAGCCAACTGAACGGAATGTCCAAGCACGTGTTTGAACATCACCATATGGTTGCATATCCGTTAAGCCATACATGTTAATGTTGTCTTGATCTAAATACGTGTCTTTGGCATGGAAATGATGGATCGCATTTTCTTTTCCAAGAATTTTAACTGCCGCAACTGGATCAATTCCTTGCCACCACAAGTGACTTGGATCTAAGTTACAGCCAATTGCTTTACCTGCAGCATCGCGTAATTTCAACATAGTGTATGGTGTGTGTGCTAAGAAGCCGCCATGTAATTCAATACCAATTTTCACACCTGCAGCTTCTGCTTCTGTGTTAATCCCTTTCCAATAAGGAATCAATTTTTTCTCCCATTGGTAATCGTAGTTATCTGCATATTCTGTTGGCCATGGCAATACTGGCCAGTTAACTTGCGTGTCTGTAGCATTTCCGCCAGAAACACCTGAGAAGCCATTAACAACCGGTACGTTCATTAAGCTTGCTAACTTAATTGTTTTACGAATCGTTTCGTCTGATTCTTGTGCTTCTTTAGCAACTGGTGAAATGGGGTTATTGTGGCAACTAAATGCTGAAATTTCTAAACCTTTATCAGCTAATTTCGCTAAATATTCTTTACGAGCATCGCTACTAACTAATAATTTTTCAACATCAATATGTGCATTACCTGGGTTTCCACCTGTTCCTAATTCAACCGTTTGAATCCCTTTTTTTGAAACGGCATCAATCATTTCTTCAAAACTTAATTGGTTAAATAATGGGGTAAATACGCCTAATTTCATACTAATTAAATCTCCTCTCTTGGTTGGGCATGTCCGTAACTTGGATAAGTATTCTCAGTTGGTGCACACCAACGAATACCATTTTTAATCACACGTTGAACTTGCTCATTGTAATAACTTGGGTACGTTTCATGTCCGGGTTGGAAATAGAAAACCTTTCCGTTTCCACGACGGTACGTACAACCACTACGGAAGACTTCTCCTCCTGGGAACCAACTAATCATCACTAACTCATCTGGAGCTGGGATATCAAAGTGTTCGCCATACATTTCTTCTTGTTCTAATTCGATAAATTCACCGACACCTTCAACGATTGGATGGCTTGGGTTGACATTCCAAATTCGGCAATGTTTACCGTCTTCACGCCATTTTAAGTCACAACTTGTGCCCATTAATTTTTTGAAAATTTTTGAAAAATGGCCTGAGTGTAAGACGATTAATCCCATACCTTCTAAGACACGCTGGTGAACACGATTAACGATTTCATCTTGAACTTCATCGTGTGCCATGTGGCCCCACCAAATCAGAACGTCGGTTTCAGCTAATACTTCTTCGGTTAATCCGTGCTCTTCTTCGTCTAATGTTGCGATTTTTACCTTGAACTCTTCTCCTATAAATTTTGCTAATTGTCCATGAATCCCATCTGGATATACTTCTTGAACGGTTTCGTTTGTTTTTTCATGACGAAATTCATTCCACACGGTTACTTGAATCATTTATGACACTCCTTCAATAATTTGAGCTAAAGCGAGGTAATCTTCTTTGACTGCTTCCATCGGTGTCAATGCTTGGAACGCTTCTTGTTCCACAATCAACCATGGTAAATCAAAGGCTTGCGCTTTTTTCACGTAATCAACAATTGGTAAAATTCCTTTGCCGATTTCTGTACTTTCTCTTGGGTTTTCTTGCATTTCTTTAACGTGGAATAATCCAATGTTAGCTTGATGTTGATCCAACCACTCATTCACTGGTAATTCCGCATCATGTAGCCAATATAAATCAACTTCCAATTTTAAAGCCGGAACTTCTTTGACCATGTAATCTAGTAGGTCAACACCCTCGACTTCTTTAAATTCATGCGAATGGTTATGGTAATAAAGGGTCATTCCTTCCGCTTGTAGCTTTTCACTTAAGACTTTTAACTCAGAAATGAATTGTTTCCAAGCAGAAAAGTCACCTGGAAATGTCATATAAGGAACTGCGACACGAGTATTGCCAATCACTTTTTCGTAAGCAATGGTCACTTCGTAATCGTTCGCTAATTTCTCATAAGGCACATGTGAACCTGCGACTTCTAAGCCGATTTCATCTAAATAGGCTTTTAATTCTTCAGCTGGCATGTCATAGTAGCCGGCGAATTCAACACCGGCATACCCTGCTTCCTTGACTTCTTTTAACGCATTTTTGAAATCTTTTTGACAATCTTCTTTAACGCTCCATAATTGTAAGGCAATTTTTGGATTCATATTTTACCTCCTAAAAAAAGACAGGGGCATTTGTTTTAGAAGATTCGTAAATTGCTTCTAAAATCTCAGTAACAACAAGCGCTTGCTCTGGTTTTACAACTGGCTCTGTATCATTTAAGATTGCGTCAATCCATGAGCGTGCTTCTAAAGTTGCTGGATCGGTACCCGCACCATCGTAGAAAGCTACACCGCCTGTTTCTAATTCAATTTTCTTCTCATATAATAAGCCATGAGATTCACCGTTAATCGTTAAGCCATCATTCATATCAGCTCCACCTTTAGTTCCGAATAACGTTGTTTTTGATTCTTTCACATCAAGTGAGTTTAACGCCCAGCTTGCTTCTAAGTAAACTGTTGCGCCATTTTCCATCACTACGAAACCAAATGCAGAATCTTCAACCGTGAATTTCTCTGGATCCCATGGTCCCCAAGCATTTGCGGCATTTTTAGTTTGTGATAGTTCATGGTATGTTTTTCCAACAACATATTTTGGTTTGTAGTTGTCCATCATCCATAAAGTCAAATCTAATGCGTGAGTACCGATATCGATTAGTGGTCCGCCACCTTGTGCTTCTTCGTCTAAGAATACGCCCCAAGTTGGTACCGCACGACGACGAACAGCATGTGCTTTGGCTGAATAAATTTCACCTAATTCACCTTCGCCACAAACTTCATGTAAGTAAATGGATTCTGTTGCGAAACGTCCTTGATAACCAATCGTTAATTTTTTACCTGTGCGTTTTGATGCTTCAATCATTGCACGTGCTTCTTCTGATGTTTTAGCCATTGGTTTTTCACACATAACATGATTACCAGCTTCTAATGACGCAATTGAAATTTCAGCATGAGAAATATTTGGAGTACATACGTGAACAACATCTAAGTCCATTTCAGCTAACATTTCTTTGTAATCAGCAAACACTTTACTATCTTCTGTTCCGTATGTTTCTTGAACTTCTTCCGCTCTTTCAATGATAATGTCACAAAAAGCAACGATTTCTACTTCTTCAATTTTTGCAAGCGAAGGTAAATGTTTTCCTCTCGCGATTCCGCCACATCCGATAATTCCAACTTTTAATGTCATTTGTTTTCCTCCTGAAAGCCTTTTTATTTGATAACCCTATTATAAGTAAAGGCTTCCATTAATTCTTCCCACCTTCCACCTATAAAATTCCCGAATATTGCTTTCCAGCATTTTTATGCAATGTGCCGAAACAATAAAAAAACAGTACAAACTTTTCAAGTCGTACTGTCTTTTCATCTATTTCCTTTTAAGGGGGAAAAAGAATTAGTTTTTACGGTGTTTCATTAAATCGATCGCTACTGCGACTGCGATAATGATCCCTTTAATGACTTGTTGCCACATTGGGCTCACGGCGATAAATTGTAGACCATATTGGATAACGGTGAAGATTAATACACCGCTGACAATCCCACTGACTTTACCAACACCACCGCTTAAGGATACGCCTCCGACCACACAGGCCGCAATCGCATCGAGCTCGTAACCATTTCCATAGTTATTCGTCGCCCCAGCTGTACGAGCTGCTTCTAAAATTCCTGCAACTCCGTATAAAACAGAAGCTAAAACGAAAATACCCATGGTTGTTTTAAATACATTGACACCTGAAACAATCGCTGCTTCACGGTTTCCACCGATAGCGTAAACATTTTTTCCAAAGACTGTTTTATTTAAAATAAACCAGACTAATACGATAAATAAAATGGCAATTGGCACTAAGATTGAAATTCCTGGGAAATCACCAATCTCAAGTAATTTCTTTTGGCCTAAGAAAATAAAATCTTTACGAATCCCACCAATTGGTTGCGATTTATTTGGATCCATATCGAAGTAAAGTGAATTAGCACCGTAAACGATAACTGATACCGCTAAGGTCGCGATAAAGGGATGCATATCAAATTTTGCAACTAAGAAACCGTTGACGAGTCCAAATAATGCCGTTGCAACAACCGCAGCAATAATCGGTAAAATTACTGGTAACATTGGTAGATCTGGGAAGAACGGTGTTAAAAGAGTAGCGTCAGCGGAGCTAAGTTGTCACCCGAATAAAATCAAAGAACGATTTTTTTCTGGTGCCTTCTTACCTCTTGACGCTGACCACTCTTTTTACAACCTCTAATTAAACGGTGTTGTCGAAGTAATGACTCGGTAATAAGCTAGAATCTGTCCAAAAGTAAAAAGCACTTTTGAAAGCTTCTTTGCTTATTACTCGTCATTTAACACTTCTCCTACAACCTCTAATTTTGTTTGGCTAGGTTTGTGATATATTCAAAGAATGCATCGTGGTCAACATCATGAACCAGATTGACTGGACGTCCTTCTTTGTCTTCATATGTTTGGCCTTGACTAGCACCGTATGCATGAACTTTTGAGAGAACGACGTCTTTTTTCACTAAAGAATCTTTTCCAAAAGTTGCTGCAGTTAATACATCCCATAAGAAATAGGTTGAATTCGTTTGGAAATGGACTAATGGCGGAACAATTGCATAGGCTTGACCTAAGAAATCAATGCCTTCGTCTTTTCTTTTTTCTGCCCACATTTGGCGAATGCTTGGTGTTAATGGTACTTTATTTGTACTTTCTAATGCCACTAAATCAATTTCAATTTTCGATTGCCAAACACGAGCGACAGCTTCTGGATCCCAAAAGGCATTCCATTCTGCCGTTCCATCATGCTCAGGTTCTTCTACGTTACCTTTTTCTAAGAATGTGCCACCCATCCAGTATAATTTTTGAATTTTTTCTTCGATACTTGGATCAACATCTAGCGCACGTGCTAAATCAGTTAACGGTCCAACGAAAACTAAATCAATTTTCTCTGTTTGATTTTTCAGTGTTTCCACTAAGTGAAGATGTGCTGGCAGTTCTGAAACAGGTGTATCAATTTTGCCGCTTTCATTTAAAATAGGTAATGCATCGACTGTGAAAGCGTGCATGCGCCAGTCTTTTGGAAACGGATTTTGAGGACGTGAATTTGATGCTGAAACACTAATTTTTTGACCATGTCCAAACTTATCAATAATTTTTTGGCTTGCTAAAACAGCGGGCTCTAAATAGCAATCAGCTGGAATCACACCGACACCAACCATTTCTACTTCTTTCATTTGTAACATTAAAAAGAGGGTCACTAAATCGTCAACGCCACCGTCATGATTTAAATAAACTTTACGCATATCTTGTTTTCTCCTTAAATCGAATTATTTTAATGTATCTTTAACTGTAATTGTACCATCAATAATTGCTTGACGCGCAGTCTCGATTTTTGCTTTGACATCATCCGTTAGTTGACCATCTGTTAAACCAACGCCTTCTTCTTCTAAACCATAAACAAGGTGTTCCCCACCAGGAAATTCACCGTTATCAGCTTTTGTCGCTAAGTCTTTTTCGGTTTCACCAACTTGTTTTAATGTTGAAGCTAAGGTGAAGTTTAGCGTCTCGCCATCTTTCGTGTAGTTTCCTTCTTCGGTTTGATTGCGGTCAACACCGATTACCCAAACTTTTTCATCTTGAACTTCGTTTAATGATTTCGCTTCTTGGAATAAACCATTGCCTGTCGCTCCGGCTGCAGCGTAGATTACATCAATATCTTTAGCATACATTGCTTGAGCAATTGTGCGACCTTTATCTGGTGCGTCAAAAGCTCCAGCATATTGTGAAACGACTTCGATTTCTTTACCTAATTCTTTCGCTGCATCTTCCACTCCTTGGCGGAAACCAGCATCAAAAACTTCAATTACTGCTACTTGTACGCCACCGATAAAACCGACTTTATCTGTTTTAGTTGTATAAGCCGCTGCTAGTCCAGCAAGGTAAGCTGCTTCTTCTGATTTAAAAGTTGCTGAAACAACATTATCTAAATCAGAAATGACTTCATCGACCATCACAAAATTTACATCCGGATTTGCTTTTGCTTGCTCTTCCATGGAAGAAACGAGTTTATAACCAATTCCGAAAATGGTTTGAAAACCTGCATTTAACGCTTGGTCAATATTGGGAATATAATCGGACTCGTTGGCCGATTGAAAATATTGGTAACCTTGATTGCCTTGTTCAACTTTATTCTCGTTTCCCCACTCAACCATCCCTTCCCAAGCAGATTGGTTAAACGAACGATCATCAACTCCATTAGTATCTGTAATAAAAGCCACTGTTTTAACATCGCTATTTACTTGTTCACTACCAGTTGTCTCATTTGAACCTGTTTCTTTTGAGCCATCGGTCGTTCCTCCGCAGGCAGATAATAAAACCGCACTAGCGATAAAGAATAATCCTATTTTATTGATTTTCATGAATATTTTCCTCCCTTTTTAGTTAATTATCTAGTAATTAGCTAAAAATCGTTTTTTTTATCAAAATTAAATCATTTTTACTAGCTAAATACGTACAATAAAAATAACCACTTGATGAATTATACTCACTAAAAAGTATTTGTAAAGATTTATGAGTAATTTTCACGAATTTTCATGAAAATATAATGTGAAAACCGCAATTCCCGAACATTAAGTGATAACAATTAGATTAAAAAGAGATTTTGACAATAAAAAAGAAGCTTATCCTCTTTTGGAAAGCTTCATTGTTTGTGAAAAAACAGCTGATTTAGGCTATTGTTTTTCAAATAATTTTTTATCCGTCGTTTTAACTCGAAGTCATTTTCTTTTGGTATTGTAAAGGGGAAATCCCTACCTCTTCTTTGAAAACGTGATGGAACGTTTTGACACTTGAGAATCCAGATCTTTCTGCGACTTCTATCATTGGAATTTCTTCTTGTGCTAAAATAAATTTCGCACGATTAATACGATATTCCGTTAAAAATTGAACGAAGGTTTGACCGGTATTCTTCTTAAAAAAGCGTGTAAAATAATAGGGACTAAACCCAACAAATTTTGCGACTTCATCTAATGTAATCGATTCTTGGTAACGACTTTCGATATATTCAAAAACACTATTTAAACGTTCTAATGTATCTTTTCGATGAATAGCTGTCGGCGTTTGGCTAGAATGTTCCTCTGCTTTCTTAGGTAAATGCGCATAGCACTCGCCAATAAAACGAGCCAAGTTTGATAGCACCACATAATTTTTACCTTTTGGTTGTTCCACTTCCAACTCATACAACTCAACTAGTAATTCCCGAGTTTTTTGTTGCAGATGATCCGGCCAATAACGGCTATAGGCCTCGCCTTTTGCAAAGAGCGCCACTAGACTTTCTTCGCTTCCTCTTAAAAACGACTCATCAAATAGG
>DXBN01000137.1 GCA_019116505.1 Candidatus Enterococcus avicola
TTTTTCTTAGGTATTCCGACTTCTTCAGCTAATTGCGCATGCGCTGCTAATAAACGGTATTCGCCTTGAATTGGGAATAAATATTTCGGTTTTAGTAAATTCATTAATAATTGTAAATCTTGTTGTCCCGCATGACCAGAAACGCGATAGTTATCAGAAATCGTGCGGACAATCCCACCATTACGGTAAATAATATCTTCCGTCTTAGCCATGACTGTTTCCATCGCTAAAGTCGGTGTTGTTGCGATATAAGCTAAATCGCCTTCTTTAATTCGAAGCGTGCGGTGTGTGCCATTTGCCATTTTTTGTAATGACTTAATCGGCTCACCCATACGGCCTGTTTCTAAAATCAGAATTTCTTCATCTGAATAGTTTTTCATTTCTTTCAACGTCACGAGTAAATCATCTGAAGGTAACGTTAACTTGCCTAATTTCATTGCCGTTTTAATAATACGGCTAAAATCTTGACCTGTTAACACAACTTTACGATTTGAACGATGTGCTGCATTTAAAATTTGTTGCACACGTTGAAGGTTACTCGCCACACAAGCCGCGATGATGCGACCTTCCCAGTAGCGAATATTGTCGTAAACTTCATCAGCAATTTGCAGCTCTGAAGCAACAGGAGCGGGATTTTCAGCATTACTTGATGTACTTAATAACGCTAGGACTCCTTGACGACCAATTTCAGCTAAACGTGCGTAATCTGTTTGGTACATTGGAATCGCCGTTTGGTCAAACTTAAAGTCACCTGTATAAACAATGTTGCCTTCTGGTGTTGCTAAACAAATACCGACTGAATCTGGAATCGAGTGTGTTGTTGGGAAAAAGCTAACGACACCGGAACCAAAATCAATTTCTGATCTTGTATCAATAATATGAAACTCTTTGAATTTTTTTGTTGGTTCATAACGTTGAACCGCTAATTTTGCTAATTCAATTGTTAGCTCTGTCCCGAAAACAGGAACCTCAAATTTTTCAAGCAAATAAGGTAAAGCACCAATTGCATCGGCATGCCCATGGGTTAAAAACACCCCTACCACACGATCCGCATTTTCTTCTAAATACGTAAAATCAGGAATAACTGTATCAATTCCAAGCAATTCATTTTCTGGATATCTTAGACCACAATCTAGTACAAAGATATCCTCGTTCACTTCAGCGATGTATAAATTTTTTCCGTTCTCACGCACACCGCTTAGTGGAATAATTTTAATTGAACTCAAATTGTTCACCTCTCACATTTTTTATTGGTTATTTATTTTCTCTTACAAAAAAAATCCCATCCAGTTTATTATACACGAAAACGGTCAAAAAGTACGGACTCCGCTTGCAAAAGCATAAAAAACGTTAAGAAGAACGAACAATGCGATTAGCGATTTTACGTTTAATTCTTAAATTTAAAAAAGATTGTTTGAATCTTATCCATCTTTTTGCTCCATTCATTCGATAGTCAGTATTTTGTAGTCGAACAAGCCAATGACAAAAAAGATAGGATGACTTATTATAATAAGTTCAACCTATCCATTTATTTGAAAATCATATTTTGTAAAACCACTTTTGTACGATTCTTTGCGTATTACTCGACCCTAACGCTTCACTCATAGCCTCTTTTACTGGAAACGGCATTCCTGAAGCAGGGTCTCGGTAATAAGCCTGAATCTCTCCAAAAGTGAAAAAATACTTTTGTTCGATTCTTTGCTTATTACTCAACCCTAGCGCTTCACTCATAGCCTCTTATTCGAAACGGCATTTTTGGAGCAACATTTCGGAAATAAGATTGTCTGAATAAAATGAAAGGCCCATTTTTTCAGACTTTTTCTTATTTCTCAATGTTAAACGCTCTAAAAATAGCCTCTTTTATAGCAATTCTAGTTCGTGCATTTTTTCGGCGATTTGGATGGAATTCCAAGCGGCGCCTTTTAATAAGTTATCTGAAACAACCCATAAATGGAAGCCTTTTGGATTATCTAAATCGCGACGAATTCTACCGACAAATGTTGCTTTGTCATCGATGCTGTTTATGGCTTGGGGATATAATTGTTGGCTCGGATCGTCTTGTAAAACAACGCCTGGTGCTTGTGCTAATAGTTCTTGTAATTCTTTCACGCTTGTCTCTTTTTCAACTTCAATGTAAATAGATTCTGAATGTCCACTTACGACCGGAATACGCACGCAAGTTGCCGCAACTTTAATCGAGTCATCGCTCATGATTTTTTTCGTTTCATTCATCATTTTCCACTCTTCTAATGTGTAACCATCCTCACCGAAAACATCGATTTGTGGTAACGCATTAAAAGCGATCGGATAATGTTTTTTATCGCCGCCAGCTGGTAAAATTTCTGCAGTTAATTCTTTTAAAGGTGTGCCGTCAATGTATTCTTTGACTTGATTTTCAAGTTCTGCAATTCCTCTCGCACCTGAACCTGATACCGCTTGATAAGTTGAAACGATAATTTTTTCTAATCCAAAAGCTTGACGGATTGGCTCTAAAGCAACCATCATTTGAATCGTTGAACAATTCGGATTCGCAATGATTCCTTGGTGCTCTCGTAAACTTTCAGGATTAACTTCTGGAACAACTAATGGTACATTTTCATCCATACGGAAGTGACTTGTGTTATCGATGACAACCGCCCCATGTTTGACGGCCTCTGGTGCAAATTTTTCAGAAAGGCTGCCTCCTGCGCTAAAAATGGCAATATCAACGCCCGAAAAAGCATCCGCAGTTAATTCTTCGACTATGATCTCTGTATTTTTAAAAGGAATTGTTTTACCAACTGAACGCTTAGAAGCTAATGCTTTCACTTTTGTAATTGGCAAATTCGCACCCTCTAATAACTCAACAATTTTCGTTCCAACTGCCCCTGTTGCACCCGCAACCGCGATTGTATAACTTTTACTCATTCTTCAGCAACTCCCTTATCTCTAAACAGTTTTTAATCATTCTATCATAATTAATAAAAAATACTAGGAAAAATTTTCTCTACACACTTTCTATGACGTTCTTTTGGATTTCCTCAAAATTTTAAGTGGTTTTATTATCGTTACACCACTTAGTTGCTATTGTTTGAGAAAAAGACAAAGTATCGCTATAATAGGGATAAGAAGGATTTTGGGGAAGATTCTTCTCAGCGTGCAAGTTATTCAAAAAAGAAACGGTTGGTTAAATACCAACCGTTTCTTTTTTGTTATTTTACAGTAATGATAAAACCTTTTGGTTCAATTGTTATTGCATTGTTTTTTGAAGTTACGCCATTTGATAACACGTTCTCACCAATTAGTTCTGTTGTTATTGCTTCCATACCAGTATTGAAAATCCCACGAATCGTACGATTATTCAATGTCCGTTCAAAAATAATTGTCCCCGAAGCAGTCTCTGTTGCTAACCAATGAACGCTACCTTCTGATAATGTTTTTGCTTCGTTACGACGAAGTGCAATCAAGTCTTTCACAAACTGGTGTAACTCACGGTCTTGTTTTTCTTCTTCCCAAACCATGCATTTGCGGCAATCTGGATCATTTGCGCCAGTCATACCAATTTCATCACCATAATACAAACAAGGAACGCCTGGTTGTACGTAAGTAAAGGCCATGACTTGTTTCATCAAATCTTTGTCTTCTTTTGTTTCCGTTAATAGACGCGCTGTATCGTGTGAATCAAGTACGTTAAATTGCATTTGGTTCGTTTGGTCAGGATAAAGCATTAGTTGGCTGTTAATTTCTGAAACCATTTTTTCCATTCCAATTTCATTTTTAACAAAATAACCTAAAATTGCATCTGTATACGCATAGTTCATAACCGCATGGAACTCATCGCCTTGTAACCAGCGTTGCGAAGAATGCCAAATTTCACCTAATATATAAAAATCATCTTTTGTCGCATCACAAACTTGACGGAATTTTTTCCAGAATGAATGATCGACTTCATTTGCAACGTCTAAGCGCCAGGCATCGATATCGTATTCTTCAATCCAATATTTAGCAATGTTCAACAAGTATTCTTGAACTTCTGGATTCGCTGTATTTAATTTTGGCATATGCGGTGTAAAAGCAAAAACATCATAAGTAATTTCCGTTGCATTTTCGAAATCTTTACCTTCTGTATAAGTCACTGGGAATTCACGAACGTGAAACCAATCGGCATATTTCGAGTTCTCACCATTTTTAATCACATCTTGCCACTGTGGTGATACATCTCCCATATGATTAAAGACAGCATCAAGCATGATTTTAATGCCACGCGCATGGCATTCTTCGACTAATTTTTTAAACAATGCTCCATCACCAAAGTCTGGATCAATTTTTAAATAATCAATCGTATCATATTTATGGTTTGAACCAGCTTCAAAAATCGGACAGAAATACAGGCCATTAATTCCTAAATCTTCTAAATAATCAAGATTTTCTAGAACCCCTTGTAAATCCCCACCAAAGAAATCTTGACGGTCTGGATCTTTACTTCCCCAAGGTAACGTCCCTTTTGGATCATTTGATTGATCGCCATTAGCAAAACGTTCTGGAAAGATTTGATACCAAACCGTTTCTTTGACCCATTCTGGTGATTTAAAACGATCGACTTCTTGGAAATATGGCATACGGAAATAATTATTAGGCATTGCTAAATATTTATCTTCTAACGGATAAATACCATGGTCGCCATAAAAAGCAGATAAACCATCCTCACCTTCAACTGTAAAGCCATAAGATAAACGTTTTGTATCTGAAGTCACTGCTACAAACCAATAATCGTATAGGTCTGTTGATAAAATTTTAAGCATTGGTACGGGATTTTCATTCCATTGTTCTCCGATTAAATACGGATCGGCACTCACTAATTGAACCTTTTTAATATCGCCTTTGGCTGTACGTAAACGAATATGCATCGTTTCTGCATCATACAAATAGGCAAATTCACTTTCTGGACGATGATAAATTGCTGCTGTATTCATAGATGATTGCTCCTTTAAACTCATTTTTTCCTAGTATGACACAGACCGAATTTTTTATCAACAATTAAAGCAATCGATTGCATTAATTGCTATCAAATTATCATTGGGAAAACATTAAGTCTCAAACAGTTCGTTATTTAAAAACCTATGCTCCCTTACTCTTAATAAAACTTTTTTATTAACGAATAATCAAAGTTAGATATACCTAATTATCAAGCCATATATTAATATTTTTTTAATACTTCCTTATGTATTGGGATTCCCGTTCTCCATCACGACCTTTATGATAGAGTAAAGAAATCTTTTGTTACCTTTCTCAAAACCATTCTTTTTAACCAATTTTTAAAAAGCTTGCTAAAAGAACTTGACTTATTCTGCAATCGGTTGCATAATAATCTTGTAAATTAATATCAACATTAACGGAGGGATTCGAAATGAAAGGTAATTGGAAAAAATATTTAACAAGCGGTTTAATTCTTAGCGCGTCGGCAGTCTTGCTAGCAGCATGCGCGGGCGGCGACAGTAAAGACACACCGAAAGACAGCTCTGTTGGATCGGACGCAACAGAAGAAGTTAAGGTAGAAGGTAAAGTTAAAGTTTGGATCGATACAGAACATACTGAAACATTCAAAGGCATTGTTGCTGATTTTGAAAAAGAGTTTCCAGATGTCGACGTTGAAATTGCAGCGGGTAGTTCTGCTGATGCTAAAAAAGATGTGGCAAAAGACCCTAAAGCAGCAGCTGACGTGTTCATGATGCCTCATGATCAATTAGGACAAATGGCTGAATCAGGTTTAATCTATCCAAATACAAAATATGCGGATGAAGTAAAAGCAAATAACGTTGATTCCGCAATTGAAGGCGCGACTTGGGGTGGCGAATTATACGGCTACCCATACGGTGTTGAATCACAAATTCTTTACTATAACAAAGCAAAACTTTCAGAAGATGATATTAAATCATGGAAAACATTAACTGAAAAAGGAAAAATTGGAACAAACTTTGCTGAAGCTGGTGCCAACTACACATTTGGTCCATTATTCATGAGTAACGATTTACACTTATATGGTGAAACTGGTGAAGATCCAAACGGAACTGACTTCAATAGTGAAGCCGGTGTCGAAGTCTTAAAATGGTTCGCAGCTCAAAAGAGTAATCCTGGTGTTATCCAATCCAATGCTGAAGCTCTTTCAAACCTAGAATCTGGTGTCACAGACGCCTTCTTATCTGGCCCTTGGTCTAAAAATGACGTAGCAAAAGCTCTTGGCGACGACATGGGTGTTGCTGCTTATCCAACGATTGACTTTGGTAATGGTGAAGTTCAGATGAAAGCTTTCTTAGGTGTTAAATTATTTGCAGTTAACCAACAAACAGAAGCTCCACTTGCTGCAATGGCATTAGCAAACTTCTTATCTAACGAAAGTTCTCAATTAGTTGAATTTGAAAAAATGGGCGTTATCCCTTCAAACAAAAAACTACAAAGCAATGAAGCAGTTTTATCAGATGAAGTTGCTAAAGCAGTTATGGAAATGTCACAAACAACTCACTCTGTTGTAATGCCAAAAATTCCTGAAATGGTTTCATTCTGGCCTGCAATGGATGCCGTTTTAAACGACGCATATAAAGGAAACATTAAGGAAGACGACTTCATGTCTAAACTAGATGCACTTGTTAACGAAACTGCAAAAATCAGCGAAAGCGAATAAAAAATGAGGTGAGGCATTCATCAGTTTGGCAATGCCTCACCTTTTTAATTTAAAAAGAAAGTGAGTTGAACAATTATGTTCAAACGAAAGAAAAATGAGCATCATCTTTCTTTTCTTGAATTATTTAAAAAAGGTGATCTTGCGACAAAACTTTCATTTTTCATCATGGGTTCAGCAAATTTGGCCAATAAACAATGGTTAAAAGGAATCATCTTCCTTGCTTCACAAGTCCTTTTTCTATTTTGGTTAATTACAAATGGTATTTCAGCACTTGGTGTGCTAGCTACTCTAGGAACTAAAGAACAAGGTTTAGTAATGGATGACCGTTTAGGTATTCCAGTGTTACAAGAAGGCGATAACTCTATGCTCTTATTATTATTCGGAATTGCTGCTATTTTACTTTGTGTCGTGATACTCATCTTGTACGTTATTAACTTGAAAAGTGCTCGTAATATTTACCAATTAAAACAACAACAAAAGAAACTTCCTTCAACAATGGACGATCTTAATAGCTTATTAAATGAACGTTTCCATGCTACTTTAATGACTATTCCATTGCTTGGCGTGCTTTTCTTTACTGTTTTACCATTACTTTATATGATTTCGATTGCTTTCACTAACTACGATCACAATCACTTACCTCCAAAAAATTTATTCACCTGGGTTGGATTATCCAACTTTGGTAACGTCCTAAATGGTAAGATGGCTAATACATTCTTCCCTGTTTTGGGTTGGACACTGATTTGGGCTGTTTTAGCTACCGTAACATGTTTCTTCTTCGGTGTATTGTTAGCCTTATTGATTAACACAAAAGGTTTGAAATTTAAAGGCGTTTGGCGGACAATTTTTGTTATTACGTTAGCTGTCCCTCAATTCATTTCTTTATTAATTATGCGTAACTTACTAAATGGAGCTGGACCGATTAACTCAACACTCCTAAACCTCGGTTGGATTGATTCGGCGATTCCGTTTCTAACCGATCCAAACTGGGCAAAAGTCACCGTTATTTTCGTCAACATGTGGATTGGAATTCCCGCAACAATGCTCGTTTCAACAGGTATTATTCAAAACTTACCAACCGATCAAATTGAGGCAGCAAGAATTGATGGCGCGAACGCTTTCCAAATTTTCAAAAACATTACGTTCCCACAAATCCTGTTCGTAATGACACCTGCTTTAATTCAGCAGTTCATCGGTAACATCAATAACTTTAACGTTATTTTCCTTTTAACTGGTGGCGGACCAACAAACTCAGACTTTTACGGAGCTGGTTCTACCGATCTGTTAGTGACGTGGCTCTACAACTTAACCGTTAATACCATGGATTACAACTTAGCGTCAGTCATTGGTATTTTAATCTTTATCTTATCCGCTACGTTCAGTTTAATTGCCTATACACGAACTAATTCATTTAAGGAGGCGTAATCGATGGCAAAAGAGAAAAAAATTCAAAGTTACCGTGCCAAACAACGATTCACGTTAACTTCGTCTTACACAAGTTTAACTATTTTATCCATTCTTTGGTTATTTCCAATTGCCTGGATTGTCCTAACGAGTTTCCGTGGAGAAGGTGGCGCTTTTGTTCCATATATAATCCCAAAAAGTTTTACTTTAGAAAACTATCGTATTTTATTACTAAACACCACAGGGAATTTCCCGTTTGTACGTTGGTTCCTTAACACTTTATTTGTCGCTGTAATCAGTTGTATCTTATCGACATTTATAACAATTGCGATGGCGTATGCTCTATCACGCTTACGTTTTAAACTTAGAAAACCTTTCTTAAAAGTGGCTTTAGTTTTAAATATGTTCCCAGGTTTCATGAGTATGATTGCAATCTACTATATTTTAAAAGCTTTAAACTTAACTGAAACACTTTTTGCTTTAATTTTAGTTTACTCATCTGGTGCTGCATTAGGTTTCTACGTCGCAAAAGGATTCTTCGATACGATTCCAATGGCTCTAGATGAATCTGCTATGATTGATGGCGCCAATAAATGGCAAATTTTCACGAAGATTACCTTACCTTTATCAAAACCAATGATTGTTTATACTTCTTTGATGGCCTTCATGGCTCCTTGGATGGATTTCATCTTTGCTAAAATTATTATGGGTGATAAAATCGATAATTACACCGTTGCAATTGGCTTGTTTACAATGATGACTCGAACTACCTCAAACTCATTATTTATGGCCTTTACTGCTGGTTGTGTGCTTATCGCCATTCCAATTACCATCTTATTCATTATTATGCAACGCTTCTATGTAGAAGGTGTTACATCAGGTTCTGTAAAAGGTTAAAACAAAAGAAGTAACTCGACATCTTAACGGATGTTGAGTTGCTTCTTTTTTTCGTTTAAAATAGTTGTACGTCAAATGGTGTTGATGGGCCCAAAATGAGTAAAAATAAGTGTCAAAATCGATAGAGAAATTTTTTTCTCTATCGATTTTTTTGACATTAGAAAATAGGAGAGGAGCCTCCCGCTCCCCTACGAAAAATCACCTTGTTGACAAAAGCTGCGAGACCGCTTCGAAACGGTATGAAATGAGCAGCGACTCGGTAATAAGCCATAATCTTTTTGAAAGTACAAAACACTTTCAAACGATTCTTTGCTTATTACTCGTCACTAT